>NZ_VOZA01000057.1:0-16018 GCF_013420015.1 Acinetobacter sp. YH12039
TGTTCAAATGGCTATTCTACGTTTGATTGGTTTTGGAAAAAAAGAAGAATTTAAGAAAGTGCTAGCAATTTTAAGAAAGAAAAAGCCTGATAGGACAAGGATCCTATGAAATTTGTCGTGTACAGAGGCTCTTCTTTCAATAAATACAATGCACACTGTTCAGCCTGCTCTTGAGTCGAAAAGGCAATTGAATATTCGATTTCGTGCGGCACAGATAGATCGTCACCATCTTGCTGCATCTGCCACAGCACATTGCCATTATCATCATCTGGAAATTGTTTAAAATCACGAGTCATTGTACTTTCCCTTATCGTTTATGAATTTTATTCTGTTGACTTAGATTAACGGATAATTGTTGCAATTTGCATTAGCTAAATCTCTTTAATCAGAAATAGACCGCCGAAGTGATCTTTCTGATAACAATTCAAATTAAACCACAACATCCATGTGGGCCTGAGTTTCTTTAAGATGTAAAACCAAAGCTGCCATTTTCAATTCTTCTAAGCGTAATTGTAGATAACTGTCGAGTACCCGTGCCTGACTAAAATGTACACCATGCGCATTGAGCAAGGTGAAATCATCCGCCAAAGCCTGCAATAGCCCACCTAAGTTTTCGGTATTTAATTGGGCCAAATACAAGTCAGCACGACTATTAAACACCAATGTAAATAGTTGCATCGCAGCCAAACGACGCTCTTCATCGACATAATTACAGTTTGCAGTCGATTGCTGCTCCATTGCATCAATCATTTTGCAACGTACCGCAGTCAAATTTTGGTTTGCCGCAGATTCATTCATGCCATCCATCAGCTGATCTAAAATACTCTGTAAAGGCAAAAAGAATGCTGACTGATAGCCCCGTATTTTGTTGTCCAAAGCACGGTTGATGTTTTCCAAATGCTGCTGATCCAGCGCTTGGCTATACAAACCCTTTAACTCGGCACGGGCTTGTTCCTGTATTTGTGATTTAGCTCTTTCTTGATATTTGCTCAAATACTGACGCACTTGTTCAATCTGTGCGCGAATATCATTCAACATGATATCTGCATTGGCTTTGGTGACTTCCACCAAACCATCAGCCTGTAAAGTTCGATACTCAACATATTGTTCAATATCCACAATATGTTGATATTTCGCTACTTTATCGACTTGGATTTTTAAGCCACTGTTTTGAATGCGTAATTGACTGATTTCATAATTCAATTCATCTTGCTGGGACTCTGTTTCAGCCAGTTTTAGCCGCGTACGATCGAAGTTTTCCTGCAGTGAACGTAGGGTTTTATCATTTTTCAATTTGCGGTTATAAACAAAAAGGAGAGCCACAATTAATAGGATTATAAGGACGATTAAAGCAATATTGATCATTTGCTAATCCTCAAAATAAGCTTCAATAATTTAAGTTTATTCCCCAAAACAAACCTAAGTTACAAAAGTTAAAATCTATAATTCATTTCATATTAGCAGAACAAATGCAAAAAACCGTATTTATCTGACCAAATACACACTTACACACAATTCAACTAAAATACTGTTTTAAATTAATTTAATAAAAAATTTCATATTAAAAAATAATCAATCAATATTCTTTAGAAAATATAATAAAACTTTAGAAATGGTATTTATTTACTAAAAGATACAAAGAAACTTAATATTAATCTTTGTAAATATTTCACACACTTTATAGAGATATTTAAATTATTTATATATCCCCAGAATTGGGGATATAGTGCATGTGGTGATTCATTTTTAAGCAGAAAAACCTATTTAAAGCTGTAATTATTCTTAGCTTGCTAAGCTGCCTAAAATTTTCAATGCAACACAGCAGATTTTATGAACAGTGAGCATTCACATGAATATGCTTTAAAATTCTGCCGCGCAATGAATATGAACAGCTTGTTGGGTTAATGGCTGGGTAAATGCCAGATCGCAAGCATGTAACGCCATCCGTCCGAGTGAGCTCTGTTTGGCATTCGGGTGATACAGTTGATCCCCTGTAATGGGGTGCCCAATATGCATCATGTGTACACGTAGCTGATGAGAACGCCCTGTCACTGGCGTTAATAATACTCGGCTAATATCCTTGCTTGCGTCATAGCTAATGGCTTGATACAAGGTTTTTGAAGGTTTGCCTAATTCAAAATGCACCATCTGACGTGGGCGATTTTCCCAGTCCGTAATGAGGGGCACTTCAACACTGCCCTCACCTTCTAGCTTACCCTGAACCAAAGCTACATATTGCTTTTGAACCGTTCGCGCTTGGAACATTTTACTCACCGCCACTTCTGCATCGCGGTGTTTCGCAAACATCAAAATGCCTGATGTTGCCATGTCTAAACGATGGGTAATCTTTGCTGCTGGATACTGTTGCAAAACTCGAAGATAGGCACTGTCATGATGCTCAGGCAAACGTCCCGGAACCGACAGCAATTCCGCTGGTTTTTCGATGACAACCAAGTCTGCATCTTCATACAAAATACGTAGAGGACCTTGAGGCGGCGCATAGACAAAGTTGGGATCTAAAGGCATGGACAGACTGTGTACTGGGAGAATGTCGGCAAAATAACAACTGACTAATTCGCTGTCAATCGACTTTGACCGATCAGGTTCTACCCTAACGATTATTGGTCCCCAATTTACCAAAGGCAGGTGCTAATGAATGAGATAAATCATCCTCCAGTAATTGTAAGATGCTTGAACTCGTGGTTAATGGATACTGATGTAGTGTGATGCGATATTCGCCCTGAAACCACTGCGACAAATGCAAGGCATAGGTTTGTTTAGGCCCAAAACCTAAATGTTGTTTTAAACGATTCTTTATACCTGTCCGTGATGATCCAACATACAGAATGTGATTGGGTTGATTTAACTTGGCACAGGCATGGGTTTTCAATGCCTTAAATGCGGCATAGTCCTGATATGTCTGCTGTATATCGCCACCGACTAGCTCTATCACGTAAATATAAAGTGCATGTTGAGCAAGATCATCAAAACTTGAAAACTCAAATATACATTCCGCTTTAGTCTGCTGTGCCTGCAGACAATCCTGTATCAATTGATCAAGATAACCCATAACAAAATTATTTAAAATTTAGACAGTTAAGCATAACAACTTTGTTGAAAAGGACAATCTGAAGCTTAGATTAAGTTTAAGATCTTCTGCGTGATATTTATTACATCAGCAATGATCAAAGTGTGTTGGGAATACATGCGAAGTTTGGAATTTTGAAAAAGATGGAAGGATTTATTATTCGTTTGAATTCTTTAAAATTTTTTAGGGTGTAAGAGAAAACAGTGTTGTTTACTTCAACTATCATCACTTTGTAAGTCATGATCTTATAGCCTATAAACTTCTGGTTTATAGCGTCCTAAGCTGAATCGAGACCTTTTGGGTGAGTACTGTACACGTGTTTTGCACCACTGACAGCATGCTACTCTTTTCAATCTCTGTAACACCCTTGAGATATATAGTAGTGATATAGATGAGGGATTGTTTCCCTGAAAATTACTGTTTTTAGCTTATTTTAAAAATATTTTTCACATTTAAAGATATATTGAAAATATTTTTCCCAACTATGGTTTTTTAGCATTTTTTCCATCTTATAAATGACTTTTCACGAGAATTTCCGCCATAACTTAGTACTCAAACAACAATTAATTATGCTGTTCAAAGCAAACTATTGCTTCTTTTTACTCATTTCGGACAGTAAATCCAACTGAATTTCCTGAATCGTGGCAAGACGATCCCATTGATGCATCAACAAATGATCTATCTTTTCATGTAAATGGCGAATTTCTAATTCAGCTTTTAAATTCACTTGATAATCATTCTCCGAACGCATGCGGTCTTTAGCTTCTTGACGGTTTTGGCTCATCATAATAATGGGCGCTTGTATGGCAGCGAGGCAAGACAACATCAAATTCAGCAAAATAAAAGGATAAGGATCAGCAGGATGCTTCACCATCACTACCGTATTGACTAAAATCCACACCGCTAAAAACAATGTAAAACAAATAAGAAATGCCCAGCTGCCGCCGAATGTTGCAATTTTATCCGCTAGCCTTTCGCCAAAACTCCACTGCTGATCCAGCTTTTCTTCAACATTTTTGCTAATCAGATCATGCTGCTGCATGCTGTTCAGCACTTCATATTCTAAATTGGAGACTTCGCCTTGTTCGGAGTTCAAAATTGACTGTACATATTGCATACGGTATTTGGTTAAATCAGTTTGGCAAATATAGTCCTGAGCACCGGATTCAGGAAAATCCTGAGCAATTTCTTCTGTAATGACTTTACGCACGGTTCCCATCGGAATCATATTTTTCAGTGGGAAACTTTTTTTGCACACCAAACAAGTACGGCATTCTACTTTCCCGTTCATTCTTGCCTTGCCCAATTGAATTTTATGTTCTTTTGAGCATACTGTTTTGCCTAAATTCAATGCAAGCAGCTTGTGCTTTTACACCAATATTTTTTATGATTTAAGCCTATTTTAGATAGTGCAGTGCAATGTAGGGTGTTAAATTCAAAAGTAAAATACCAATTTTATAAACAGCCATTCCACCATAATGAATAGCGTCAAACTGCTGATCGCTCAACTTAAACCAATGCCCATGCAGGCGTTTCATCCAATCTTTAGCAAAGACAAATACTACAAACCAAATGATTAAAATCAGATAGTTAATCACTAAGCTATACAGCAAGAAATCGCTTAAATGACTCAAGTTCATGGCAAATCTCCTAAGCGTATTTTTATCCTTAGTTTATGCCCCTTTCGAGCAATTGAATATTGCTTTTAAATTTCCGCTTAGATTTGGACTATTTTTACGGGAGATGCCTGACGATCTTTGAGCTTGTGCTGATTTAACTGGTGTGGTTTGTTTTGTGCGGATTAAAGAAGTAATGATTTATTATTGTTTTTTATTTTGGCTTAAATTTTTGGGGTGGTATAAGAGAAAACAATGTTGTTTACTTCAACTATCATCACTTTGTAAGTCATGATCTTATAGCCTATAAACTTCTGGTTTATAGCGTCCTAAGCTGAATCGAGACCTTTTGGGTGAGTACTGTACGCGTGTTTTGCACCACTGACAGCATGCTACTCTTTTCAATCTCTATCACACCCTTGAGATATACTTTAACCAAAGGGCATCGGGATTAATTTCCTAAGTTTTTCTAATTTTCTGCAAATTCAGCAAATTTTTTCAGCCATTTTAGGTTTGGCAGGATATTTTATCTTTTCAGCTCATTTCAGCGTTTTTTATCTGCAGATATGGTCAATTTTAAGAAAATTTTCTTTCACAACAGACCAAACGTGCAAACACAGGGTCAAAATTAAAATATATCGCCGCTGAACATTCCCCCTACGCTTCAATTATCTACATTGATTATGACTCACAAAACACCGCTCAGTGAGTAACTAATGATCTAGATCTATCTTTGTTCTACTTATTGAACTGATGTTACGCAGTAACATCAGAAGCGCAATTTGCTTCAAATAAATGAACGATACGCGGTAACGTCATTCGCAAGTGTTTTAGACAGGGCTACTTTTAATCAAAAATGTTTTTGCGATACTGTGAATAATTTGACGGTAATGAGCGAGTTTTGCGGTGAGGAGCATTGCTCCGCAAGATGGTTTCCTTGCGAAGCTTTGCTTCTCATTTTGCCGAATGAGAAACAATGTTTCGTAAGAGTACCTCCAGCCGAAGGCTAATCCTTTTATTCAATCCCTAGATATAAGACACCGTCGAATAGAATTAAAAATCATTTTAAAAATGCAAAACTACTTTTAAGTGTGTAACATCTGTTATTTAATGGATGATCTATTCAACGCATTATTGGTCAATGAACTAAATAGCTTTGTATCCACTGTGCGCTAAACCACCAACCACTACATGCCGCCATACCACAGAGTAAATTGGCCAAAATTTTATTCATTCGACTGAGGTCTGATGTATATATTTTGAGATTGATCAGATAAGCAATCACGGCATAAACCAGTCCAATCGCACCACCAATGATGATCAAGATCAAAGGCCATGCTGCATAGGCATGCGCCTCTGCTGGATATTTTGTAGAACGGATGGTTTCTGTGGTCATGCTGTATATCCTGTTAATAACGCGATTACCTGTTTTAGTTAGCAATTTCTGCGCCATTTTTCCTGGATATACAGCGTTATTTCAAGGTACATACATGTTGCATTTCTAGCTTTGACTACAACACTTATCACAACCGACAACTTTTTCTGTTGGCCAGCTCATACGTGCACGCTTATAAGCGAGTTCAAAATTGGCAAAATAACCAATCAATATTTGCTGGTCAAATTGCGGCATGTCTACACATCCTTGCGTACCATTGTGAATTAAATGCGAGCCATTCGTTAAGGCATTTTCATCGACTATAAATTTAATCATCTACCATTCCCCTCATTATTTTTTATAAAATTCAAAAGATTAATAAATCCATATAAAAATTATGTGATTTATAATCACATAATAAAATTATGCCTTTATTGTTCAAAAATCAATCGAATTTTAAAGATTTTTTTAGGCGTCTCTTGGATGACTTAAACGCAGAATGATGTGCTCTTTTAGGACAGATAGTGAAATTGCTCGATAGTATTTTTTTCGCTTAAGCCGAGTGCTTTGAATGTTGAGTAAAGGTATTTTTCACTCGAACTGACATCAACAAATACGACGTCCAAATCAGACAACCTATATTACTCGTCGCTAATTGTATGAGGGTCTGTGTATCAGTAGCACTTCTTATAATTTTTAAAATCTTTATCAAACACAGCCAAAACTCAGTTTCGGATTTTTATTTCTATATTTATTAAGCATAACGCAGATCACTCACTCTAAAAGATGGATTCATTTTAGAGTGGAATCTTGACTGGTTTATAAAGGGGTATCGACCTGTACAGCTCGTTTTTGGCAAATACGTCGAACCATCCAGATCACGATTGCAATCACTAAGATCACCACAAAAAATGGAACTAAAAAGGTCAATACTGACAAGACAGCAGCGCCAATCCATTCCCCTGTAGATAAGATCGGATTTGCAATGCCACCTGTGGTTGCGATAGATACGCCACGCGCTGCAACGGTACTCATTTGCACTGCTGTTGCTGTACCACCACCCACGATAATTGCTGCCGCCCAACTGGCAAACTGTGACATTTCACCTGAGCTTACTGCCATTGTGGCGATGGTCCCTGCAATCATGGCTGCAGGTGTTGAAATGGTGTCGAGGGCATTATCTACCCAAGGAATATAGTACGCGGCGATTTCACAAACCGTCGCAATTGCTAAGCCGATACATACTGCAGGCATAGACAACCATTCGAATCCTTTCATTGGTTCGAATAGTCCTAAAATGGATGCAACACTCATCACCAATAAAGGTACAAAGACACGGAAGCCACAGGCAGCACTTAAGCCAATACCAATACACAGTCCTAATATTGTTTCCATGGGCTTCTCCGAACGGTTAAACGTACAATTTGTTTTTATATATGCTGTGTTATACGTTAGCAAAAAGCCCTATCGCGTGATAGGGCTTTTCTTTCTAAACAGCGGATAACTGTTAGTGTTTTGCAGCTTAGGCATTCTTATTGTTAAATTGATTGCCTTGGCATTTGGTACACGGTGGTAAACGATCAGTACCAATTTCTAAGTAGACGCGGTGTCCGCATTGAACACAAAAATAGAAGCCTGTTCCGGGTTTTTGACCAGCAGTAACCATTTTTGTTCTCCATGTGTTTTTAGAAATGGTAGATTCAGTATAACCTTCTTGTGATGAATGTCTATTGGTCATTTCGACAATTGATAATGGCATTTAGGCAAAGCATAATTTCGTGTGGAAATTTTGGTGGGTTTCTAATTTGAATTCATTAGGTTCAAAAACCTACATAGGTTCAATACAATACGAAAACTTTAAGTCATGATGAATTTTCTAAAAACCTACTCATTTTGATAAAATAAAACATAAAAAACATTAAGATATTTACATATGTGATACCTATAAATGTGATAAAACTTCCAATAATAAATAACATAAAATCATAATAATTATATTCCCCATTAATCATTAAACCAATAATACTGAATATATACGGTAAACTCTCCTTAAAAAACAAACCTAATATCAAAAAAACACCAATAAAAATATAGAAAAACTTATGAATTAAGCTTCTTTGAATAACGAGTTTTTCTAAACGATAATTTTCTCTACTTATATAATTAAATTTCTTACCCTCAAATCCAGCTTCAATAGCTTTCGAAATAATACATCCATTTTTTCTGTATAAATAATAAACATCAAAAACCACATAAAAAACAAGCAATATAGTTAGAGTAAGTAAATCAAAATAAGACTTACCAAATAGAAAATATAAATAAAACAAAGAATTACCAAACATGCTGACATCCAATCTTTAAACAAAATTAATGCTGTTTCTTTAAAAAAAATACTGCCGAAAAAGTAAAAAAACAATAATAAAACATTGGTGATTAAGATTAAAAAACAATCAAAAGAAAAAACACCTATCATTACATTGAAAAATAAAATGACAGTAAAATAGCAAAGCATAGTTCCTAATTGAATATCAGATAAAATCTTTTTAGGAAGTAGTTCCACATTATTAAAATACATAAATTAAATATCTCAGCTTTATTATTTTTATTTAAAAAAATCTATTAATTAAATCACCACCATTAAATTAAGGCCATTTCTAACTCCCACTAATTTATCATCCTATATTTGGTAATCTTGGCTTCAACTTATTTACTCTATAAAAAACCCCACATAAATGTAGGGTGTTTTTTAAACAATATCAATTACTTTAATCTCCCCCTTGCGAAGTAATACTTCTCATCTTTTAAAAGAGGGGAACTCCCTCCTTTGAAAAAGGAGGGCTAGGGAGGATTTAAAGAATTACATCAAGCCACATTCCCTTCCAAGAAATCCTGTGCAAAACGCTGCAATACACCGCCCGCTTCATACACATGCACTTCTTCTTCGGTATCCAAACGGCAAGTCACAGGCACTTTAATGATTTCATTTTTACCATCAGCAGTTGAACGCTCTACCACCAAAGTCAGGTCAGAACGCGGCGCAATATTGCCAATCACGCTATACAGCTCAGTACCATCCAGCTTCAAAGTTTTACGGTCAGTCCCTGCTTTAAACTCAAGCGGTAACACACCCATACCCACCAAATTTGTACGGTGAATACGCTCAAAACCTTCCGCCACAATCACTTCTACACCTGCAAGGCGCACACCTTTGGCAGCCCAGTCACGGCTCGAACCCTGACCGTAGTCTTTACCTGCAATGATGATGAGCGGCTGCTTACGGTTCATATAAGTTTCAATCGCTTCCCACATACGCATCACTTCGCCTTCAGGCTCTACACGCGCTTTTGAACCTTGTTTGATCGTGCCGTCAGAACGAACCACCATTTCATTAAACAATTTCGGGTTGGCAAATGTTGCACGCTGCGCAGTCAAATGGTCACCGCGGTGGGTTGCGTATGAGTTAAAGTCTTCTTCGGGCACGCCCATTTTATGTAAGTACTCACCTGCAGCCGAATCCATCATGATCGCATTTGAAGGCGATAAATGGTCAGTGGTGATATTGTCAGGCAAGATCGCAAGCGGACGCATATTTGCAAGTGTACGCGGTGCAGCCAAAGCCCCTTCCCAATACGGCGGACGGCGGATATAAGTACTTTGCGGACGCCAGTCGTATAACGGGCTTGCCGCTTTTTCACGCTCACCCAAGTCAAACATTGGGATATACACTTTCTTAAACTGCTCAGGCTTCACCGCTTCTTTTACCAGTGCATCAATTTCAGCATCTGACGGCCAAATATCTTTCAGGTAAATTGGATTACCGTCTTTGTCATTGCCCAGTGAATCGGTTTCGATATCAAAACGAATCGTCCCTGCAATCGCATACGCCACAACTAAAGGAGGCGAAGCCAAGAATGCTTGTTTTGCGTATGGATGGATACGTCCGTCAAAGTTACGGTTACCTGAAAGTACCGCAGTTGCGTACAAATCACGATCAATAATTTCTTGTTGAATTTTTGGATCTAAAGCACCTGACATACCATTACACGTGGTACATGCATATGCCACAATACCAAAACCCAGCTTTTCTAAATCACCGAGTACACCTGCTTCTTCGAGGTATAAAGCGGCTGCTTTAGAACCTGGTGCAAAAGATGATTTCACCCAAGGTTTACGTACCAAGCCCAGCTCATTTGCCTTACGTGCAAGCAAACCTGCTGCCACGGTATTACGTGGGTTTGAAGTATTGGTACATGAAGTAATGGCCGCGATGATCACCGCGCCATCTGGAATTAAACCTTCTGCTTCTTGCGCACGTGCTGCTTCTAAGTTGCCTGCAATCCCTTTGGCTTTTAGGTCAGCCGTAGATACACGTGCATGTGGGTTCGATGGACCTGCAATATTACGAGTCACTTTCGACAAATCAAAACGCAGTACACGCGGGTATTCCGCAGCGGTCATATCAGACGCCCAAAGACCGATTTCTTTGGCATAGCCTTCAACCAATTTCACTTGATCCGCTTCACGGCCTGTCAAAGTCAGGTAATCAATGGTGTTTTGGTCGATGTAGAACATCGCCGCTGTTGCGCCGTATTCAGGAGTCATGTTGGAAATGGTCGCACGGTCACCTACAGACATGCTGTCTGCACCTTCACCAAAGAACTCAAGGTAAGCACCTACCACACGTTCTTTACGCAGGAATTCAGTTAATGCCAACACGATATCAGTTGCGGTAATGCCTGCTTGACGCTGACCGACAAGCTCTACACCAATGATGTCTGGCAGACGCATCCACGATGCACGACCGAGCATTACGTTTTCAGCTTCCAGGCCACCCACGCCTACAGAGATTACGCCCAAGGCATCAGTATGCGGCGTATGTGAGTCTGTACCCACGCAAGTATCTGGGAATGCCACGCCTTCACGGTTTTGAATCACTGGAGACATTTTTTCCAGGTTGATTTGATGCATGATGCCGTTGCCCGCAGGGATCACATCGACATTTTCAAAGGCTGTTTTCGTCCATTCAATGAAATGGAAACGGTCTTCGTTACGACGGTCTTCAATCGCGCGGTTTTTCTCAAATGCGTCTGGGTCAAAACCGCCAAACTCTACAGCTAGAGAATGGTCAACAATCAGCTGCGTTGGAACAACAGGATTGACTTTTGACGGGTCGCCACCTTGGTCAGCAATCGCATCACGCAAGCCTGCAAGGTCAACCAATGCGGTTTGGCCTAAGATGTCATGGCACACCACACGTGCAGGGTACCAAGGGAAATCGTGGTCTTGTTTACGGTTAATCAGTTCTTTTAAAGACTGTTCTAAGATTGCAGGGTCGCATTTACGAACCAACTGCTCTGCAAGGACTTTAGATGTATATGGGAGTTTTGCGTATGCGCCTGGCTGAATATCTTCTACGGCTTGGCGTACATCGAAGTATTCTAGCTGGGTGCCTTGCAGCGGTTTACGGTAGTTGTTGTTCATAGCGTTCCTGCCCTCGGTCTTTCATTTTTTTGCGTTGTCTTTTTCATAGACAATTCATCTTTGTTCGATAGGCATACTACACTGCCGAAAACCCATTTCCCAAATCTCATATATTTCATAGAGTTAAATATAAAAACAGGGGTTTTTGAAATATTTAGTTACACTAACTTTGGAATATTCGCTCTAAATGTGAATTTTTTTGAAAAATAGCTGCAAATCTGCCTCATTCTTTAGTCTAAGGAAAATTGCACTGCATAATATTTAATCTAAATATCAACCAAATTGATTAAAAATCAGTCTTATCAATTTTAGTATTTAATAATCAAGGCATTAAATTATTTTATTAGCTCATTGCGCCTCAAAGTCATAATGTGAATCAAAACACGGTTTTATTATTTATTTTATCTTAATTCTCAATTTATCCCTATTTGCAGGGATAGCGTCGAATCACCCCACTCTCAGATAATAAAAGCACGACATACAAGCACAGTAATTCACTGTATTCGCCAAAATAATCACAATATTTACAAAACCTTAGCTAAATAAATCTGCGATTACTGTTCTACCGTCATTATGCTTTGGGGAAAGATCATGACAAAATTTAAAACCATCATTGGGGCTGGCTGCCTCTTAAGCTGTCTCAGCTTCATTGCCTGTGGCGACAACGACCAATCGACAACAGATTCGACGATTCAAGAAGAGGAAGTAGACTCACCGACTGTCATCTCGAATCCACCACGTTTGAAAGCCAATGCACAAGGTGAGCATGAACTGCTGATTGCCTATAAACGCCAAGCCTTATACGACCCTGAAACGGGTGAAAATGACCTATTACAGGTCAGAGGCTATCTGACTAAACCTGAACTCTGGAACTCGAAAAATAGCGATGGCAGTGTTTCGGATGTGTTGGTTGGCCCACAAATTCGTGCGAAACAAGGTGACAATTTAAAAATTCATCTGGTCAATCATCTCCCTGTTGAATCGACGGAGACCTGTCCAAGTCCAGTGACCAATATTAACCAAGGGAACTGTTTTAACACCACAAATTTACATACACATGGTCTCTGGGTTAGCCCGCAAGGAAATAGTGACAACGTATTTTTGAGCTTAAAACCTCAGCAAGATTTTCATTACGAATTTAAGATCGAACCGAATCATCCTGCGGGAACATTTTGGTATCACTCGCATGTGCATGGTTCAACCGCGATTCAGGTCTCAAGTGGCATGGCTGGCCCTTTGATTATTGAGGGAGAGCGGAAACCTGCCATTCGTCAGGGGCAAATTCAGCAGACTGGAGATTTGGACATCTTATGGAAAAATCAAAAAACCCAGCAGTATGACCATGAAAAAATCATGCTGTTCCAGCAGATTCAATACAATGAAGATTGCGACAGCAATTTAAGCCAAGTGAATGGTACACCCTGCATCTATAGCTTAGAAGATTATTCAAAACTCGATATACCGACCTCTTGGGCGGATGAAAATCGTTTTACCAGTATCAATGGCAAAATGTTTGGTGAAATTAAGGTGGATCAGAACCAATACCACCGCTGGCGCATGATTCACGGCGGTATCCGTGACACCATTGGTTTGACCATCAAAGAACTGCCTGATTCTGCGCTCTTTACCGCAGAGCAAACCCTGAGCGAATGTCAAAAGTATCAAAGCAAGTCGATGTCTTCACAGATTAAAACACTGAAAACATTACCGTTATATACCCTTGCACAAGACGGCTTAACCATGGGGAAAATCCAAAAGCACGGGATTGAAATTTTTCAACCGGGTTATCGTTTTGATGCCATGCTCGCCTTCCCGACCACCAATAAATACTGTGTATACGATGCCAAGCTGAATCTGGAAGATGAAATTAATGCGCCTGAATCAAGTCCGTTACTTCGTCGCGCACCAGAAGAAAAACTCAATACACAGCTCCTCGGTTGGGTCAATGTAAAAGCAACCCAACTACCGCAGCAAACGCCGTTTAACTTCTTAAAAAGTCAGGCCACCCAACTAAAACTGGCACCAGAAGTGATTGCACAGCTCGAACAGGGTGATTTATCAGCCTTTATCTCTCATGCGAGTTTAATGACTGCTGAAGTCGATGAAATGCTCAAAACAATGGCGAAGCAAATCACCAACTTTGACATTCTGTTCAATGCAGATGGCAGCTTTAAATTTGGTATTCGTCATGCCGAAGAAGGTACCTTGATCAGCTTTGGCGATGCCTACCATGATGAAGACCATACCCACCATAGCTATGTCCGCAAGCTTCCAATCGGGCAAACTCAAGAGTGGGAGTTAAGCAGTAATGTTGCCAGTCATCCCTTCCATATTCATGTCAATCCATTCCAAGTCGTGAAAATATTGAATGAAAATGGTGTCGATGTCAGTGCGATCGGCAGCTCAGATAAAGATGGTGCAGGAAATATTGACTCGCAATATCATGGAATGAAAGGTGTTTGGAAAGATACGCTCTTCGTCAAACAGGGCTATAAAATCTTTGTACGCAGTAAATACGAAAAATTTGAAGGCGACTTTGTGCTGCACTGCCATATTTTAGACCATGAAGATCAAGGCATGATGGAAACCGTGCGTATTTGTGGCGACCAATATGATTGTAATAGTGAACCGCCTTCACATCATTCCACTATGGATATGTCTGCAAGCGATATGCCGACACACAGTCACTAAGACCGATCTATGCTGTACAAAAGCCCATATCAATATGGGCTTTTTGTTTGCCTAACACTGCGGCTTGCTGCAAAATAACATGATTAATGATATCTAAAATTTATACTGAGGCTGGTCATGACAACGTCTATGGCATTCACATCTTTTTCTCTCAACGGTGTCGATGCACAAAAATTTCTACAAGGGCAAGTGACTTTGCATGTTGAACGCCTTGAAGAAAATGCAACACGTTATACTGCAATCTGCGACCTCAAAGGCCGTATTCACTTTGGTTTATGGCTCACCAAACACAGTGCTGAAAGTTTTTCTATTGTCACTACGGCAGATCAAGCCGAAGAATTTGCCAAACATATTAAAAAATTTGGTGCATTTTCTAAGATGAAACTTGAAGAAACTGGTACAGTTTTTCCAAGTTTAGTCAGTGATGAAACGACATTTTCTTCGGAACCGACGGATGTTGCAGCATGGGAAATTCAAGCGATTCAAGCGGGTCAGGCCTATATCGACCAAGCCATTGAACATGTGTTCCAACCACAAGAGTTACGTCTACATCAGCGTGAAGGTGTCCACTATGACAAAGGTTGTTATTTGGGTCAGGAAGTGATTGCACGTTTATGGTTTAAAGCCAAACCAAAAGCTTGGTTGCATGCAATTCAAGGCACGGGTACTGCTCCTGCACAAGGCGAACAGCTGAATAAAGGCGTACAAGTCGTCAATAGCGCGGCTGTAGATAATGGTTATGTAGCATTGGTTGTTGCTCGTCCAGAAGCTTTAGAAGAGTTAGATGTAACTGTTTTAGCCTTGCCTGAAGCATTGAATGGTGATGTGGCGCGTCCTGCTTAAGCATCTTAATTTTGAAAATAAGAGCCAAATTACAAAAGTTGTTTGGCTCTTATTCTGATTACTATTTAAAATTACAACAAAATATAAAGATTTATAAAAATGCTCATCCCTTTCCCATTTCGCTTTTTCTTATTGAATTGCCTCATTCTCTTCAGTTGTTTTATATCACCAAATATTTATGCCGAGATAGATTCAGCAGTATTGGAAGAGCTAAAAAATAGCAATGTGGTCGATCAAACCAACTCGCTTTCCCGCGATGAAATTGTCCAATTGAAAAAGCAAAACGAGCAGCTTTATCAGCAAAAGCATATCGACTTTAAAATTTTGATGATTCCCTCGACCAATGGAAAACCTATTGATCAATATGCACTTGAGATATTCAATAAACTTAAAATTGGCAATGAGAAGCTCGATAACGGCTTACTACTTTTGGTTGCAAAAGATGATCGTAAAATGCGGTTCGAGGTAGGTTATGGTTTAGAGGGAGATTTCACTGATCTAGAAGCTGGGCGCATAATTCGACACACACTCGCTCCAAATTTCCAAAATAATGACTATTTTAATGGCTTTAAAGAAACACAAAAAAAGTTACTAGATAAATCAATTACTCTTGGTAAACCTAAAAACGAAGATCAAAAAATAGATCACATTCTAAAAACAATAGCTGGAATATTTCTATCATTCTTATTGTGTATCCCACTCTATTGGTGTTACACAAAAGTGATTATTAAATTTGGTACTAATGGTGCCTTAGGTGCTTTTATTGGACTCCTTATCTTTGAAATTTTTATTCATCTGTAAGCGTCCGCTGAATCCCATACCTATTTTTTAATTCAATTTAGGTTTCCAGCAGTGCGGCAGCAATTCTTCAATTTGGGTCACTTTGTGTGTCGGTAACCTTTTCAGCACATCACTTAAATAGGC
>NZ_VOZA01000058.1:0-15879 GCF_013420015.1 Acinetobacter sp. YH12039
GCTTGGCCAGAAAAATGAGTCGTTCTCGCTGTTCTAAACTAAGTGGTACAGAAACAATTCGAGGCATGTGTGAACATCTGTTAACTAAAAAAACTTTTTCGCATGATTAGTTATTTTTGTCAACTTATCAAATTTTACAAAACATATATAAAAAAACCGTCTCAAATTCAGCAAAAAGACTATAATTATCAATACTGATCAACTAAACCAGCATATGCAAAACTCAAGTGAAAAAAAAGCTTTTGGGACTCATTTAAAGCAACAACCAAATGCTCATCAACTCCCAGACAGTCCAACAGTATTAGCAAAAGAATTTAATCTACGCTATAGCGGAAATCCTATCAGTGTCCAAGCTGCAAATAATTGGCTTATGAGTATCGCTATCCCAACACAAGATAAATTACAAATTTTAGCTGCTTGGCTTAATGTTTCCACCCAATGGTTACGTTTTGGTGAACAACCCACCGAATCACAATCCGAAACATTATTTTCCATACCATCAGAGGGAATATCCAAGAAATTTGAAAAGCTCTCGCCCAAACAACAATTACTTGTTCAAGAGTTGATTGATGCTTTATTGAGGCTTTGTTGCATAAAGATTTTGTAAGCTTCTGATTTAAATAGGTTTGTATGAATTTCAACCTAAAAATTAAATGAACAAAATCAGTTGGTTATGTATTTATGCAACAAAGCCAATTTTATTTAATCTAAATATGTAATTACTTCAATAATATATTTTCTGAATTTCAATTTCCAGTTTTTAGGATATAAGATAGAAATCAATTTAAGGTCTATTGATATTTCAATTATGCTTTAATATTGTCTAAAAAAGCTCCTGTTGCCAGCATCTGTGAAATACCAACAGCCTCTAATCATTTGCTTATCTACTACAACCTCTAAAAATCTAAAATCCCTGCAAATGCAGGGATTTTTTTGTTAAAAACGATGATGAGATTACATCATACCGCCCATACCACCCATGCCACCCATATCTGGCATTGCTGGCTTGTCTTCTGGAATTTCAGTAATCATACATTCTGTGGTTAACATCAAGCCAGCAACAGACGCTGCATGCTCAAGTGCAGAACGAGTTACTTTTGCAGGGTCAAGAATACCCATTTCCAGCATGTCGCCATATTCACCAGTCGCAGCATTATAACCATAGTTACCTTCACCGTTCTTCACAGCATTGATTACTACAGATGGCTCATCACCAGCATTGGCTACGATTTGACGAAGTGGCGCTTCAATCGCACGGCGTAAAATGTTGATACCTACGTTTTGGTCATCGTTAGCACCAGTCAGACCATCAAGTGCAGATGCAGCACGCACCAGTGCAACACCACCACCTGCAACAACACCTTCTTCAACCGCAGCGCGAGTTGCGTGAAGCGCATCATCCACACGGTCTTTCTTCTCTTTCATTTCAACTTCAGTTGCAGCACCAATTTTGATGACTGCTACACCGCCTGCTAATTTAGCAACACGTTCTTGAAGTTTTTCTTTGTCATATTCAGAAGTAGATTCTTCGATTTGCGCACGGATTTGCTGAACACGCTCAGAAATCTGATTTGCATCACCAGCACCATCCACAATCACGGTGTTTTCTTTAGAGACTGTAACTTTGTGCGCGCTACCCAAATGCTCTAGTGATGTTTGCTCCAAAGACATACCAATTTCTTCAGAAATAACCGTACCGCCTGTCAAGATTGCAATATCTTGAAGCATTGCTTTACGACGATCACCAAAACCAGGCGCTTTCACCGCACATACTTTGATGATGCCACGCATGTTGTTCACAACAAGCGTTGCCAGCGCTTCGCCTTCAACATCTTCAGCGATGATCAGAAGAGGCTTACCTGTTTTTGCAACCGCTTCTAGCACTGTGATTAATTCACGAATGTTGCTGATTTTTTTATCAACAAGAAGAATGTATGGGTTTTCAAGTTCAGCTGTTAGTGTATCTTGTTTGTTTGCAAAGTAAGGGCTGATGTAACCACGGTCAAACTGCATACCCTCTACAACATCTAGAGAATCTTCAAAGCCTGAACCTTCTTCAACAGTAATTACACCTTCTTTACCGACTTTTTCCATTGCTTGAGCAATAAGTTTACCAACAGTGGTGTCAGAGTTCGCAGAAATAGAACCTACTTGTTCAATGGCTTTAGAGTCAGATGCAGGTTTTGCAGTCGCTTTAATTTCAGCAACTACAGCTTTAACCGCGATGTCGATACCGCGTTTAAGATCCATTGGGTTCATACCCGCAGTTACTGATTTAATCCCTTCATTAAGGATTGCTTGTGCAAGAACAGTTGCAGTTGTTGTACCGTCACCCGCAATATCGTTGGTTTTTGAAGACACTTCACGAACTAGCTGAGCGCCCATGTTTTCAAACTTATCTTTTAACGTGATTTCTTTAGCAACAGAAACACCATCTTTAGTGATGTGCGGCGCACCGAAAGAACGGTCGATGACAACGTTACGGCCTTTAGGACCTAAAGTCACTTTTACAGCATCTGCAAGTACATTTACACCCGCGATCATTTTTGAACGCGCTGAATCACCAAATTTTACGTCTTTAGCTGACATGTCTAACTCCGAATCTTTTTAAAATTTTTAACAATTTATGATGAATAAAAGGGTCTAAATGTGTGTACGAAACTTAAGCTTCAAGTACCGCTAAGATGTCAGACTCTTTCATAATAAGAAGCTCTTCGCCTGCTACTTTTACTTTTGTACCGGCATAAGTGCCAAACAATACGTTGTCACCAACTTTAACGTCTAATGCACGTACGCCATTGTCAGTTACTTTGCCATTACCTACAGCGATTACTTCGCCTTGAGCAGGTTGTTCAGCTGCTGAAGTACTTAAAATAAGACCACCAGCAGTTTTAGTTTCCTTTTCAACACGGCGAATCACAACGTTGTCATGCAAAGGACGAATATTGCTCATAGTTAACTCCAGACTAAGTCTATTTACTAGATAAAAGACGATGACATTTTGATTTCCATAAGCCATCGACAAAAAATAATTTAGATGACACTTTTGTGGGGATGGAAAAAAACCCTTCAAGGGCAAAATTTAATTTTTTTCATTTTTTTGTATTTTTTTTCTTCAAAATTTAAATTTAAAGGATTAAAGCTCATCCAAAATATGAGTACTAAGATTTTCTTCGAATATTTTTAACTTTGAATGATAAAAATAATGCTGCACATTCATCTGCTCATCAATGACATTAAAACTGTTGGCAAGGTTCTCGTGTAGGCGATATGACGTTGCAGTTCCAGCATGAATATCCCAAACTGGATGCGCAGCACCTAAAGTATAAATCTGATTGAGGTCATAGCTGGCTGGAACATGTAAATGTCCATGCAATAAACCATTTAAACCGTGTTGACTCCACTGTTCGAGTGCCAAACGCCCTTGAACAGGACAATCTTTCACACCATGCGGGTCATTGGGCGGCGTATAAAAAGGTTGATGCGCTATGATTAATTTCACTTTATTGGGCGGCGCATGTTTAAGTAATTCCTCGACATGATGTATTTGCTCCAGCGATACATGCCCACGCGTATGGTAACGACGGCGAATACTATTGATCCCAATTAAATAAAAATGCTCGGTTTCCAGTACATTTTCCATGGCACCAAAAAATAGTTGATAACGTGCAAAAGGGCTAAAAACACGGTTCCATAAATGATATAGCGGAATATCATGATTCCCCGGCACAACGATATAAGGCAGCTTTAAGCTTTCTAAAAATTGCTTACATGCATAAAACTGACGATAACGCGCACGTTGGGTTAAGTCTCCACTGGCAACCACGGCCTCGATACGCTGTTCACGACAAAATTGCTGAATAGCGCGCATACACTCTGGCTTTTCAGTGCCGAAATGCAGATCAGACAGATGCAGTATCATGTGGCACCCGTATCTTTAAGGCTTGTTTTTGCACTCGAATTTTAAGCGGCGGTTTCATTTCTACAATCTCACCATCCACAGCAACGGTCATTTTTTTTCGTTGGGTATGTATGGTGACTTCATCAGCGGCAAAACTATACACATCTGGTGCATTGTCGATATTGCCACGGATCAATTGCCATAAAATTTTAAATAACGTTTTCTTATCACTTTTTGCGACAACCACACCTGCAACTTTACCTGCCTCTGCATCTTTAGCGATTTGCAAGTTTAAATCGGCCAATTGCAATTGATTATTGCCAAAAAAAATCAAGGGCGTTTTGACTGGATAAATATGATGATCCACTTCGATTTCCAATTTCAGCTCTTTACGATCTCGAATCAGCACATCCAAACCTGAGGTATAAGCATGCAATGGGAAACGCCCAAACTTCTGATTATAAAATTCTCTTTTTTGTATAAATAAAGGATACAAGCCCAAACTGGCATTGTTTAAATAGATATGTTCATTGATTTGCGCCACGTGCACCTGTCGATTATTGCCTGTCGCAATCACCTGTGCCGCTTGAATTAAATCGAGAGGAATATTGAGTACCCGCGCCACATAGTTAAATGTGCCCAAAGGTAAGACCCCCATAGGAATATCGGTATGCATCAACTGATGAGCAACAGCATTTAAGGTTCCATCACCACCTGCAGCAACCACAACACCCAAATTATCAGGGTCTTTATGGCGTGCAAATACCTTGCTCATTAAAGTATCAAAACTCGCTTCCTGCCCAAGCTCAAAAGACTGTATTTCGAAATCATGATCGGATAATATCCGCACAAGTTCCTCGTAGACTTCATCTTTGTTTGCAGCATGAAATCCTGATTTTTTATTATAAATAATAGATAAAGGCTTGGCTTGTTTAATCACTTTTTATACATCTTGGCCGCTTAGTTTTGTATTTTGTCGAATTTAACAGCAAATAATAGCGCCTTTATGTAAAAATCGAATTACCACCATTTATTTAATCAATAATAATTCTCAAATATCAAATACATGCAACTTTTTGTTTTTATTAAAAATAAATATATAAAATATTGTCCATCACGTTAATAAATAAAGTGAAAATTCACCACAAAATATGTTAAGTTATTGTATTTTATCTATATTTAATATAAATAGCATTAACTACCAAAAAAAATCTACCACTTCTTTAGTCTTATTTTTTTTATGATTTTATGCTTTAATACAGCCACTTTTTTTCATCTTTTATCTGCATGATGTAACCCATGATGCAGATTATACTTTGTACGGTTAGTACATTTTTGAGATAGGCCTCACCATGACCCAAGTGAACGCACCAGAATTCGTTCGTCACCCTAAGCTAATTGCTTGGGTGGAAGAAATTGCCAAATTAACCAAACCAGCAAAAATCGAATGGTGTGACGGTAGCGCAGAAGAATATCAACGTTATATCGACTTGATGATCGCTAACGGCACTATGCAAGAACTTAACCAAGAAAAACATCCTGGTTCTTACCTTGCTAATTCTGATCCTTCTGACGTTGCTCGTGTTGAAGGTCGTACTTACATCTGTTCTGAAAAACAAGAAGATGCAGGCGCAACAAACAACTGGGAAGCTCCAGCTGAAATGCGTGCTCGTCTGAATGGTTTATTTGACGGTTCAATGAAAGGCCGTACTTTGTACGTTGTTCCTTTCTCTATGGGTCCTTTAGGTTCTCATATTGCTCACATCGGTATCGAACTTACTGATTCTCCTTACGTTGCTGTAAGCATGTCTAAAATGGCTCGTATGGGTAAAGCTGTTTATGACGTACTTGGTACTGACGGTGACTTCATTCCTTGCGTACACACTGTTGGTGCTCCGCTTGAAGAAGGTCAAAAAGACGTTGCTTGGCCTTGCAACCCTGAAAAATACATCGTTCATTACCCAGAAACTCGTGAAATCTGGTCTTACGGTTCTGGTTACGGCGGTAACGCATTGTTGGGTAAAAAATGCCTAGCTTTACGTATTGCATCTTCTATGGGTCGTCAACAAGGTTGGTTAGCTGAACACATGCTCATCCTTGGCGTGACAAACCCACAAGGCGAAAAACACTACATCGCAGCTGCATTCCCTTCTGCGTGTGGTAAAACAAACTTCGCGATGTTGATTCCACCAGCGGGTTACGAAGGTTGGAAAATTGAAACTGTAGGTGATGATATTGCTTGGATCAAACCAGGTGAAGATGGTCGTTTATATGCAATCAACCCTGAAGCTGGTTTCTTCGGTGTAGCACCTGGTACAAATACCAAGACTAACCCGAACTGTATGGCGACTCTTCATAAAGACGTAATCTATACCAACGTTGCTGTAACTGACGAAGGTGAAGTATGGTGGGAAGGTCTGACTAAAGAAGCGCCTGCTAACTTGACTAACTGGAAAGGTCAGCCACACGTTGCTGGTGAAAAAGCTGCGCATCCAAATGCTCGTTTCACTGTTTCAGCGGGTCAATGTCCTTCTATTGATGCTGACTGGGAAAATCCAGCAGGTGTTCCAATTTCTGCGTTCATCTTCGGTGGTCGTCGTGCCGATACTGTACCTTTAGTATCTGAAGCTTTTGACTGGGTTGATGGCGTTTATAAAGCTGCAACAATGGGTTCAGAAACAACTGCTGCTGCTGTTGGTCAACAAGGTATTGTTCGCCGTGACCCATTTGCCATGCTACCATTTGCTGGTTACAACATGGCTGACTACTTTGGCCACTGGTTACAACTTGGTCAAGAAGTTGGCGCTAAAGCAGAAGCTGCTGGTAACACATTACCAAAAATCTTCAATGTAAACTGGTTCCGTCGTGATGCTGAAGGCAATTTCGTATGGCCTGGTTTCGGTCAGAACATGCGTGTGCTTGAGTGGATTATTGACCGTTGCGAAGGTCGTGCAGAAGCGACTGAAACACCAATCGGTCTGGTTCCTACCTATGAGCAGTTAAACTGGAAAGGTATCGATTTCTCTAAAGAGCAATTCGATACAGTAACCACTCAGGACAAAGACCAATGGATCAAGGAACTTGAAAGCCATACTGAGTTATTTACCAAACTTGGTGATCGCCTACCTCAAGCCCTTAAAGATCGTCAGGCTGAATTATTAAACGCGGTTAAATCTGCTTAATCATAATTGATATGAAAAGGTCACTTCGGTGGCCTTTTTATTTGGCTGATCAAGTAACGATGCGCAACACATTTATAAGTAGTTACTAAAACAATTTTGGTGCAAAATTAAACACTCCAACCAAAGAAACGCCACAAACCATCAACGTAGTGACACGTCGAAAATCGAAAACCTTGGTTTCACAACGGCTAGAGATATCTTAAATAACAGACCCACCCAACCCTATAACTAATATGCTTATAACGGATATGCTGCCTAACTAAATCAAATAATTTAGGCTAATGAACTAGTATTTTATTATCCTTGTTATTTTTATGATTTAATGATAGCTTTTAGTTCAAATAAATCAATATTATTGTGTTTAATACTTCATTAAATAGGCGTCTTATGCAGCAAATTTTAGCATCTTATGTGTCACCTCTGCCGCATAAGAGTAGTTAGGTGAGCGGAATGTACCTTGATCTCAGAGCACACATTGATTCTGTCGTGGGAAATCTCGAAGGCTCATGGGTCGCGAAGAAAAGCAGCTATGAATCAGATGCATGCAAAGGTCTTGGCTTCAAATGCGAAATGGGCCGCTATGCCGATGCATCTTGGAATAATTACTCAATAGAGCTCAAGAAAGGCACATCCATCTGGATTGATATCGTTCGCTACAGTGAAATACTTCTAGATCACCCACACCTCAATGTAGATACATCTGTCACATTATTCTTAGTTCCAGATAAAGATAAATCACATATATCTGATGTGGTTTGCGTTCCAACATCACGCCTCATAAGTAAGCTCAATCTAGATAAAGAGGCTGCGAAAGTAATAGTTAGTCTAAAAGAAATGATGCCACGCCAGCTTAATGCCCAAGCCAGCCTTACAGTTAAAGATGTAAAAGAGATGAGCGTATTTTCCTCAGATAGGATATCGAGCCTTCTGCGGTAATGGCCACTCACCTAACAACTCGTTCAAGGGTCGACGTTTTCGGCATGCGCCGAAAACGCGCCCTTAACTCCAACGTTAGATAAAAGGCTCTTTAAAGACAGTACTGCTATACAATTTTTTAAGCGGCATGCGGCTCTTGCTGTTTAGATACTAAATAAGCATCTAATTGATTCATTTCAATTTGTGTAAAACTCAAGCCCAATTTGGAACGTCTCCAAAGAATATCTTCGCTAGTTGTTACCCATTCAAAGCGACATAAATAATCCACTTCTTCAGCATACAGACCCTGACCAAAATGTTTTCCGAGTTGGTCAACCGATGTTGCCTCGCCCAATATATTCCAGATCCGTGAACCATAGGCAGATGCCCAGCGTTTTGCCAGTGCTTCTGGAGCATCCGTGATTTGAGCACGGATTTCCTGCATCAGCTGCTCTACAGATTCCATATTTTCACCACCTGGCAAAGCTTCCGTTGCAGTCCAGCTTCCCCGCATCTCAGGAAAAAATGCCTTGAGCTGTTGCATGGCAGATTCAGCCAATTTACGATATGTTGTTAATTTTCCACCAAATACGGAAAGTAATGGGGCCTGCCCCACCTCACCTTTGGACAAAGCCAAAGTATAGTCACGGGTAATGGCTGATGGATTATCTGACTCATCATCACACAGCGGACGCACACCTGAATAAGTTGAAATGATGTCCGTTTGCGTCAATTGAGTTTTAAAGTGATCATTTGACACATCAAGTAAGTAATCAATTTCTTCTTGGCTTATCTTTACTCGATTTGGGTCTGCGTGATATTCACGATCTGTCGTGCCGATCAAGGTATATTGTTCTAAATATGGGATCGCAAAAACAATGCGATGGTCATCATTTTGCATAATAAAAGCTTTATCACCCTCAAAGAGCTTTGGAACAATGATATGGCTACCTTGTATCAGCCGTATACCATAAGGTGACTCTTGCTTTAACCCCTGTTTTATAAAGTCAGCAACCCAAGGACCTGCCGCATTCACCAATACTTTAGCCTGCACATTTTGCAAACCCTTAGCATTTTTTAAACATACCTGCCAAATACCTCCCTTACTATATGCATTTAAACATTCTGTTCGAGTCAGAATCTGTGCACCATATTCGCGTGCTTGTATCGCATTGAGTACAACCAAGCGTGCGTCATCCACTGCACAATCGGAATATTCGAACCCTCGGGTAAATTTGGATGCTAAAGGACTATTTTCCAAGTCAAATTCAATACCATTTGAGCCTGCAAGCTGTTCTCGCTTACCCAAATAATCATAAAAGAATAATCCAGTACGAATCAGCCAAGCCGGACGTAAGTGCGGTTCATGTGGCATGATAAAACGCATCGGTCGAATAATATGAGGGGCTTTTTTAAGGAGAACTTCGCGTTCTGCGAGTGCTTCACGTACCAAACGAAATTCTTTATGTTCTAAATAGCGCAGACCACCATGAATTAATTTGCTACTTGCAGATGAAGTATGGCTCGCGAGATCGTCTTTTTCACAGAGCAAAACACTTAAACCCCGCCCCGCAGCATCACAGGCAATACCAACACCATTAATTCCACCACCAATGACCACCATGTCATATATTGATTGTTGTTCTGTATTCATCGCTCCCTCCCACTCTATCTTTTTATTCAACAATGCTTCGTTTTCTTTGCTTTATTATTTTTCTCATTGATCATGATTTTTTGATCAAGATACCTATTTTGGTCACGATATCCTTACGCTGAGTTTTTGTATTCCTCATTAAATGAGAAGTTATATTTTAAATGTACGTTTAAAAGCCTGCTGGCTCAAGTATGAAATCAATCATTTTAAGGCCCAAACCATTATTCAAAGCAAAATTCATGACAAGTTGTTGATTTGTACACTTTTTAAACAAAACCTCTTTTTTAGTTTACATTTCATGCTTTTCGATACGCATAAGATATTTTCACATAATAAAAAAAGATGGATTTTAAAATGACGGAAGAAATTGTTACTCAATCAAATTTAGATACAAAGACCCGAGTGAAATCCATTCTCGGTGGTTCAGCCGGTAATCTTGTTGAATGGTACGATTGGTATGTCTATGCAGCATTCACCCTCTATTTCGCCCATGCTTTTTTCCCTCAAGGTAGCCAGACTGCACAGCTTCTCCAAGCTGCGGCCATCTTTGCAGTCGGTTTCCTCATGCGACCCATTGGTGCATGGATTATGGGGATCTATTCAGACAAAAAAGGTCGAAAGTCAGGTTTAACCCTCTCCGTCACACTCATGTGTATCGGCTCATTGATGATTGCCATTTCTCCAACGCATGACCAAATTGGTATTTTGGCGCCGATTATTCTTGTGGTTGCACGACTAATTCAAGGTTTAAGTGTCGGCGGTGAATATGGCGCTAGTGCGACCTACCTCAGTGAAATGGCTGACCGTGACCGTCGTGGTTTTTTTCAAGCTTTCAATATGTGACACTGATTGCAGGTCAGTTGACTGCACTGTGCGTACTACTTATTTTGCAATGGTTGCTGACAGAAGAACAATTGCATGATTGGGGCTGGCGTATTCCGTTCTTTATCGGTGCGTGTTTAGCGGTAGTGGTTTTCCGTATTCGACGTGGCCTACTAGAAACCCAGTCCTTCAAAAATGCACAAGAGCAAAAGGACCAGCCTGAATCAGGCTTATTTTCTCTATTTAAGCATTATCCGAAAGAAGCATTCACGGTGTTATTTTTAACAGCTGGGGGTACATTGGCTTTTTATACCTACACCACCTATTTGCAAAAATATCTGGTCAATACCTCTGGCTTTAGTAAACCTGAGGCCACGCAAATCACCACTTTAGCACTGTTTATTTTTATGTGCTTACAACCACTAGCAGGTGGTCTATCCGATAAAATTGGTCGTAAGCCTTTAATGATCGCTTTTGGGATCTTAGGGGTGCTGTTCACCTATGTTCTATTTAGTGCATTAGGACAAACTCAAGATTATTGGACTGCATTTTGGCTCTGTCTCGCAGGTCTAGTGATTGTCACGGGATACACCTCGATCAATGCGGTTGTAAAAGCAGAAATGTTCCCTGCGCATATTCGCGCATTGGGTGTTGCACTGCCTTATGCTCTTGCAAATACCATCTTTGGTGGTACGGCAGAATTCTTCGCGCTGAGTTTTAAAGAAGCTGGTCACGAGTCATGGTTCTTTATCTATGTGACCATCATGATTTTTATTTCGTTATTGGTCTACGTCTTTATGAAAGACACCAAACACCATTCCAAAATTCAGGAGCATTGATCAGGGGCATTTGATGATGACTTATTGATCAAGCTGATCAAAAACAACGTATT
Organism: Acinetobacter sp. YH12039; assembly: GCF_013420015.1. Taxonomy (NCBI): domain Bacteria; kingdom Pseudomonadati; phylum Pseudomonadota; class Gammaproteobacteria; order Moraxellales; family Moraxellaceae; genus Acinetobacter; species Acinetobacter sp. YH12039. The sequence goes on from NZ_VOZA01000058.1 coordinate 11,367, forward strand.
TCCCCCATCAAAGCCTCAATCTATGAGGCTTTGTTGTTTTCATTTAGTCGTGAAAAATCTATCTGATCAAAAAAATCGCATTTTATAGACTAAAGTCGCATGATTTTCTGCGACAACAGGAGTATAAATTAAATAAATATAGTTCCATCTCCCATTTCGACAAAATATATTGATTTAAACTTTTCCCAAAGAGTTTAAATGGATATGTTTTGCATTCATTCCTTGGAGAATGATGTGTCAAACTCATCTGAGCCAGTTGTTCCTGAACAATTGGATAGAAAAACTCGTGTCAAATCTATCCTCGGCGGATCTGCCGGCAACCTCGTTGAATGGTACGACTGGTATGTCTACGCTGCCTTTACCCTTTACTTTGCACCGCAATTTTTCCCTGACGGTGACAATACTGTAAAACTCTTACAAGCAGCTGCAGTCTTTGCACTCGGTTTCTTAATGCGTCCAATCGGCGCATGGGTCATGGGTATTTATGCGGACCGTAAAGGTCGTAAAGCAGGTTTGACGCTGTCTGTATCGTTGATGTGTGTCGGCTCACTGATGATCGCATGTGCGCCAACCTATGATTCTGTAGGCATGCTCGCACCCGCTATTCTACTTTTAGCGCGTTTACTCCAAGGCTTAAGTGTCGGCGGTGAATATGGCTCTAGTGCTACCTATTTGACTGAAATGGCAGGTAAAAACCACCGTGGTTTCTTCTCAAGTTTCCAATATGTCACACTGATTTCAGGTCAACTATTGGCTCTTTGCGTTTTAATTATCCTACAACGCAATTTCTCAGAACAAGCTTTAACTGAATGGGGCTGGCGTGTTCCGTTCTTCATCGGTGCGTTGCTCGCTATTGTGGTGTTCTGGATTCGTCGCGGTTTAGTTGAAACTCAATCCTCTAAAGAAGCCCAAGAACAGGCTAAAAATGGTGGTCCAAAATCAGGTGCTTTAGCGTTATTTACCAAATATCCTAAACAAGCCTTCACTGTGATCATGTTAACTGCCGGTGGTACTTTAGCGTTCAACACCTTTACCACTTATTTGCAAAAATATTTGGTCAACACGTCGGGCTTTGAAAAAACCACAGCAACTGAAATTACCACTGCTGCGATTTTCATCTTCATGCTATTACAACCTGCTGTCGGTGCGCTTTCAGACAAAATTGGTCGTAAGCCAATTATGATCGCCTTTGGTGTACTTGGTGTGCTGTTTACCATTCCTATTTTCAATGGTATCGGTTCTACGACTAGCCCAACTACTGCATTTATGCTTTGCATGAGCGGTATGGTGATTGTAACTGGTTATACTGCGATTAATGCCGTAGTAAAAGCAGAGTTGTTCCCTGCACACATCCGTGCCCTAGGTGTTGCATTGCCTTATGCCATTGCAAATACACTCTTTGGTGGTACCGCAGAACTTGTAGCTTTGAGCTTCAAAAATGCAGGCCATGAAAACTACTTCTTCTACTACATTACATTCATGATTGGTTTATCTTTAATTACCTATGTCTTCATGAAAGATACCAAAAAACATAGCATGATCACTGACGATTAATTCGCTCAGCCCTGCTATTCCACTTAAGCTCATCAAAGCCTATTTTGATGAGCTTTTTTTATCTCCATTTCCATCTATTCACCGTTTCGGCTGCATCAAAGAGTTAATCAAACTTCTTTGGCTTTCTTGATTTTCGCCATCGAGTCGACAGACGGACTATGGCATACTGAGCATACAAATACACACGGCGAATGAATGATGAATAATATTTACAAAGTTTTAAGTTTGGGTATTGTTGCAATGTCGATGGCTGCTTGCCAAAGCACTCCACGTGCTTTTAATGGTCAAACGGGCTTTCAAATAGAGTCCAAATCTGCAGATAGCGCAACACTTGCATATACTTTAGCGGGTCGCCAAAACCAACAACTGGATGCCAATAAATTACAACGTGCTTGCCAAAAAGTATTAAATACGCAAAAGACCTATAAATTACAAATCTTAAGCGTGAACGAAATTGCAAATCCTGCTTTGGAAAATACCCAGTACGGCCGGCAAATTGGTAATACACGTGCGAACTTTGGACTGTCAAATACCCCAGACCTTCGTAACTCCGAAAACTTAGGTGCACGTGATGCACTCGATGCTCGTCCTGCCACCTTACGTGTGGTTCGCTATACCTGTTCTTAATAACTATTATGATGTTCAAAAGACAAAAAATAAGACGCTTTAAGCGTCTTATTTTTTTATGGGTTTAATATTTATAGGGTTTTATAAAAACTCACATTTCGAAACTCAGGTGATTCATCCAAATCAGGCCATGTCGTCGCGCTTCGTTCATCGAGTTTTTCATATTTAGGATGACTAAAGTTTTTCACACGACTATCTGCCACCCACACTTCTGGAGCAAACTTTAAAAACTCATCCAAAAAGAAACGGTTGCATTGGTCGTATAGTACATCGGCAGCCAATAAAATATCGACTCGTTCGGCTTTATACAGATCGTCCAAATATTCGAGTTCAACATTATTCAACTCTGCATTGGCACGGCAGGCATCTAGGCTCACTTGGTCGATGTCACAGCAAATCACGCGTTTCGCCCCTGCCATTTTTGCTGCAATCGCCACCACACCTGAACCTGCACCAAAGTCCAACACCACTTTATCTTTGACATGATGGGGTTCAGCCAACAACCACTGCGCCATTGCAAGCCCTGAAGCCCAACAAAAAATCCAATACGGCGTATCATTCCATATACGACGAATGACTTCATCATCCAATTTATCGGTTGGAAATACCGGTGGGATCAACCATAAAGAAATCGGGGTTTCAGGCAACTGTTGTGCATGTAATTCACAATGCGGAATGACTTCATGCAGCGCTTTCAGTAAATGTTCAGGGGCTTTGTGAAATTGGAAAGTACAGCTCATTAGAATTTTATTTTTCGAATATGCAGAGTTTTAGTGTCATAAAAGCCTAAATTAAGATCGGAAGTTCCCTCTCCTGAGCAAAATTTAAAGCACTGCTTTTAAATTGAAGCGCAAGAGAGGGTTAGGGAGAGGATTATTTATAAAAAGCACCCTCATCCTAGCCTCCTCCCAGAGGGAGAAGGAAAAACCGACAACATTAACCTAAAGCTTTTTCAGCAGCTTCAACAGTTTGACGAATCAACGTTGTAATGGTCATTGGGCCTACACCACCCGGAACAGGTGTATACGCAGAAGCAATTTCTTCAATACCCACCAATTGGATATCACCTACACCGCCGCCATCACGTGGATGGAAGCCAGCATCAACAACCACTGCACCCGGTTTGATCCAATCTTTTTGAATCAATTCAGCTTTACCTACCGCACCCACAATAATGTCAGCTTGCTTAACAAAGTCAGCTAAGTTTTGAGTACGTGAGTGGCAAGTGGTCACTGTTGCATTCGCTTCAAGTAGCATCGCAGACATTGGTTTACCCAAAATTGCAGAACGACCCACAACAACCGCATGTTTACCTGCGATTTCAATGTTGTTTTCTTTTAGAATGGTCATGATACCTGCAGGAGTCGCAGAACCATACGCAGCTTCACCCATCGCCATACGACCAAAACCTAAGCAAGTCACGCCATCTACGTCTTTTTCAAGAGAGATCGCATCGAAACATGCACGCTCATCAATTTGAGCAGGTACTGGGTGTTGTAACAAAATACCGTGAACATCTGGATTTGCATTCAATTTTTCAATTTCAGCAAGCAATTGCTCAGTTGTGGTTTCTTTAGGAAGCTCAACTTTTAATGAATCCATACCAACACGGCGGCAAGCATTCCCTTTCATACGTACATAAGTTGCAGATGCACCATCGTCACCTACCAAAATAGTCGCAAGAATTGGGGTACGACCAGTTTTCTCTTTTAGCGCTTCTACGCGAGTCAACAAGTCAGCTTCAATTTTCTTCGCCAATGCACGACCATCTAAAACTAATGCCACGGCACTTCTCCAAGTGATGATATGAATCAATTTTGCACATAATACATGATTATTTTAAATTTTTTACCTTGTATGCTGCTTTTATGCTCATACAGATGAATCTGCTATTGTTTTTTTTTCAGAGCTTGCTAATATACGCATCAACAAGACATGGCGGGGTGGCAGAGTGGTCATGCAGCGGACTGCAACTCCGTGTACGCCGGTTCGATTCCGACCTCCGCCTCCAATCTTGTTAAGCCCGAGTGGTGAAATCGGTAGACACAGGGGATTTAAAATCCCCCGCCCACAAAGCGTGCCAGTTCGAGTCTGGCCTCGGGCACCATTCTTCTACTACTGAAGATGGTGTAATAAAGAACCCAGCGATAAGCTGGTTTTTTTATGCCTAAAGTTTAGTAAGACAATAAAAAAAAGCGAGCTACGGCCACTGCTGTCCCATAGTTTGCTTTAAATAAAAAAACCTGAGTCCTAACAGTTAAAATATGAGTGCAAACAAACACTTTAACGACCAGGATTCAGGTTTTGTCACATCAGAATACCGTATTTCATG
>NZ_VOZA01000059.1:0-15327 GCF_013420015.1 Acinetobacter sp. YH12039
ATGAAATACGGTATTCTGATGTGACAAAACCTGAATCCTGGTCGTTAAAGTGTTTGTTTGCACTCATATTTTAACTGTTAGGACTCAGGTTTTTTTATTTAAAGCAAACTATGGGACAGCAGTGGCCAATCAGCTCCCTTTTTTAAACCTTTGATTGGGCTGTTAAGCAGTTCGAGGCACATCCTGAATACGTCGCCATGGCTGAGCTTCTTCAATTTCATATGCCAGTTCGATCAAGGTTTTTTCATCACCGACATCGGCTGAAATTTGCATACTGATCGGTAGTCCATCGTTTTGCGTTTCTCCCATAGGAATCGACATGGCTGGAGCACCAACAACATTTTGGATGGGTGTAAAAGTCACATAGTTCTGTATACGTTCAAATAACTGGTCAAACGGTAATTGAGGTGACAAATAGCCGATTTTAGGTGTGGTATGTGCAAGTACAGGTGATAGCAACACATCGTAATGCTTAAAGATTTCACGATATTGTTGCTGCATTTTTTTTAATCGATACAGAAATAACGGGGTTTTATAAAAGTTCTTTTTATACAACTTCGATAAACCAACGGTTAAGTGATCTAACTCTTTTGGATTAAAGTCAGCGCCAAAGATTTTCTTGCCAAAGGTACTCAGTAAAAAGGACAACATCCCCCAATATTCACTGAAATCTTCAACAAAGCTTAAGGAAAAAGGTAACTGAAGTTCTTCAACATGATGGCCTAATTTTTCCATGAGTGCTGCGCTATGCATTAACGTTGCAGTTGTTTCGCTATCTATTTGCCCTGTAATCGATTGCGGGACTAAGCCTATGCGTAGTCGACGTTTAGAAGGCCCATGAATCATGCCTATGCGTGGCAACTTTTTATTATAATAACTTGACTCCATTCCTGCATAGAAATGCGCAGTATCTCGTATGCTACGGGTTAGGACACCTTCACTGATGATATTAATCGGAAGAGAACCTGCTGCTTCACTGTCATAAGTACGGCCACGGCTAGGCTTTAATCCAATCAAACCGCAGCATGCAGCAGGGATTCGAATCGAACCACCGCCATCATTGGCATGGGCAATCGGCACGACACCGGCTGCAACGAGAGCTGCGGAACCGCCTGAAGATGCACCGCAGGAATAACTTAAATGCCAAGGGTTATAGGTGGCTGATCCATCTTTATATTCGGTGCTGGCATTTAGACCAAATTCAGGGAGCTTGGATTTTCCTAATACGACAAACCCTTGATCTAAGATTTGTTGGCTAATTTGAGGATTACGATCGGCTGGTTTTAAACCTATGGCCTTTGAACCATGGCGTGAGGGCAATCCTTGATAATCTAGATTATCTTTAAAGAAAAAAGGGACGCCCGCAAATAGACCATGTTCAACATATTGATTTTTCTCTAAAGCACGTTGAAAACAGTCCAGTTCAATGGCATTTAGATGCGGATTGACTTGTTCCGCACGTGCAATGGCCGCTTGTGTAATTTCCTGTACAGAGGCTTCTTTAGATTTGATGAGCTGTGCAATCCCCACAGCATCTAGATCTGTGAGTACATCCGAACTAAAAGCATGTATGCGTTGACTGTGTTTTTGATCTTCCATGAACGAACCTATTTGTTTTTTGAATTTTGGTAAATATTGAATGAATTCATTGTTATCTCAACAACAAATATATGTATTTGAACTGTATTGCTTTGAGCATAATAATGACAATAAAAATTGTCAAATATTCGTCTGATCTGAGGAAAGTGCAGAGATTGTACTAAGGAGGGCATCTAAAGCCTGTTGAATCTCATCCTTCCATGCAAAGGAACAATTTAAACGGATATATTGAGTTTTGGCTTCCGCAACATTAAATAAACGGCCTGGAGCAACACCGATCTGCTGTTGAATTAAGGCTTCATAGACCGTCATACTTTCAACATGTTCTGGTAATTTTAACCAAAGAAAATAACCACTTGGATGATATTGTAATTTGCATCCAGTCGGTAGACAGCTTTCTAAATAACGGTAAAACTGTAATTTGTGTTGCTGTAGACTTTTTCTTAGGACCCGTAAATGTTTTTCATAATGATAATTTGAAATAAATTCCACCAAGGCATTTTGCAATAAGGTATTGACGGAAATAGTACTCATGAGTTGTAAGTGTTGAATCGCTTGAGAGTATTTACCGGCGTGCACCCAACCAACCCGAAATGCAGCGCCTAACGTTTTAGAAAAAGATGAGCAATGTAAGACCATATTATTTTGGTCAAAGTATTTCATTGAAACGGGTTTCTTGGATGCATAATGCATTTCCTCATACACATCGTCCTCAATTAAATGCACATGATATTGGTGTAATAACACGGCAATTTTTTGCTTGATTTCATCGCTGACTGTAAAGCCCACAGGATTATGCGAATTCAGTATCAACCAACAGATCTTGACGGGATAAGTTTTTAGAATATATTCAAACGCGGTTAAATCAAAACCGTCTTGTGGATGTTCCGGTAAGGTCACCACTTTAAGGCCTAAGCGCTCTGCAGCTTGCAAGGCGCCATAGAAAATATTTTGCTGTAACACGATATAGTCACCCGGTGAGGCTATGGCCTGTAAGGAAAGATTCAGTGCATCCATACAGCCTGAGGTAATCACAATATCCTCTGGATCAGTGGCTATGCCTTGCATGCAATAACGCTGTGCAATCAACTTACGAAGGGCTAAATTACCGGGTGGAAGATTATCAATGGCATCGTAACTTTTGGGATTTCGGGAAATTTGCCCCATGATTTGGGTTAACTTTTTAGAAAAAACAATGTCTTGAGCTGGAAAAGCTGATCCCAATGGAACGATTTTTTCATCTTGTATTGATTTTAAATACTTAAAGACCAGAGAGTTAATTTCAACCGGCGTGTTTAAGGACACGATTTGAGCGTGTTCAGCCTCTATTTCGACTAAGCCTTGCGCCACATAGTAGCCTGATTTTTCACGTGCATAGATTAAGCCACGCGATTCTAACTCCTGATAAGCATTCATGACCGTGATTAAACTAAAGCCGGACAACTGTACTTGTTCACGTAAAGAAGGGAGTTTTTCGTGCGCTTTTAAAGTGCCATTTTCAATCAGTTGACGTAGGTGCTGAGCAAGCTGTTCCGATTTATACATAGTCATCAACAAGTCAAGATTCTGTTATAAATATATCAGTAAATGAAACTTTACATTAAATTTTTATAACAGATGGGTCGGTACTGTTATATGTTTTTTCAAATTCACTGTATCTAGTTTTAAGCTTGAATTTTTTATAAGGTGCATTAACCACAACACTTGTGGCGTCAAATGGTATGGAAGTTAGGGAGTTGACTATGTTTAAAGCCAGTGAATTAGAACTGTTACAACATTTACTGGTGGATGTTCTATTGACAGATTCAACGCTGCATCTGTTGCAACAACAGCATACTAATTTAGAAGCAGTACTTTTACGCAGTCGAATTTTACGACAAGTACAGCAAGTGGGCTATGTCAGTATTTGTCAGGAGCATATGAATGCCAAGGCTGAAAATGCGGCTTTTTTATTTGCACCTTTTATCCTAGCGAATTTGAATCAGAAGGTGATGTACGCTACACCGCAAAGCCCTGAAAATGTTGCGATATTGAATCGTTATTATCATGCTGAGGCTAAACTTAGCGCATTTAAAGTTGATGATGTTTTATCGGGACTAAATGTCTACATTGAGCTACATAATGAACAACTATCGCCAGCAGAACACTTCTATTTTAGTTTGATCAATAGCTTATGTAATCCGAAAGTTTCCAAAATCATTTGTATTACACATCTACATATCGACTTAGAAAAATTAAATCAGCTTGCTGAATATTTAGATGTTGAAATCCATGTCTTGGCGGATAAAGTTGAACCGATTGATTTTGATCTAAATCAAATCAATATGTTAAAGCTGCTATTTAAAGACAAAGATCAGCAATATATCGATTTATGCCAAAAATTTTCGTTTATTAACGCCAAAATTTTACAACGATTAGGTTTATATGAGTTTGACCGTGCGCAAGTCTTGGTAGAAGACATGTTTTATTCAGAGCATATCTTTGAAAAAATGTCGGTCTACGGTGAATACATTCAAACGCATCTTCAGCACCAAGTTAAAAAACCGAGTCCTGCATAAGCGATAAAGATGACTAATTAAGTTTATAGCTGTGAATTGATCACTTTAAAAATGCAAAAAGCTTGTAAATCTAGACTTACAAGCTTTTTTTAAATTCAAATTTAAACCAATTTATTTGGCCTAATGATCCGATTAATACTTTATGAACTGATCATGAGCAAACATGAAATGTAAGATATTCATGCAATAGCGAGTTGCAATAAGTGAATAATACTGTCGCTTAAGGTAGATAGGAATTATCTGCACCAACGACAAACGCTACACCAATACAGAATAAAAGCACATAGATCGAGAACCAAATAATGGCACGTTTAAAGGCCTTATCTGAAATTTCACTGTCTGCATATTTTTGCGGTTTTTTAGGCTCTTGATTGCTCATAAGATGTACTCTAAATCCCTAGTGGTTATAGGTGATTATTGGGGTATATCGCTTGAAAGCATAGATACAACATTCATCTAAATTTCTATAACAGTTATAGTTTGGAAGGAAGCTTCATCTCTTAATCCATTAATAAACTATGATATTGGTCAGTTCTTTTTCTCAAAAAGTCCCAGACCAGCTTAATGCGTGGCTCATGTTGTAAATCGACTAGGGTTAGCATCCAAAAGGTATGCACAAAACGAACATCTTGCGCCAAGACTTGTTCTAATTCGGGTTTTTCCTCGGCCAAAAATTTGGGCAATATTGCCAATCCTGCACCCGCACTCACGGCAATTTGTTGTGCCAAAATACTACTACTTCTAAAGTTAGCATTGAGCTGAATAGGTAAGCGCTCTAAACAATACAGTTCTGGGCTATAGACTAGATCATCTATATAGTTCACAAAAGTGTGTGATTTTAAATCTTCTAATGTATGAATGGGTTGCGTGTTTTTTAAGTATTCTTTACTGCCATAAATCTTTAAACAATAGTCTGCTAGTCGAGTAATAATATAAGGTCCTGATTTCGGTCGATCAATTGAAATAACAATATCTGCTTCACGATGTGAAAGTTTGATCATTTTCGGCACTGGAATAAGGTCGATAGTCAATAGAGGGTATTTTTTGGACAATTCTGCCAAGAGCTGTGTCAAAAATGCTGTTCCAAACCCTTCGGGTGTGCCAATTCGCACACGACCTTGCATAGGTTGGTTAGGTTTTTCGATTTGTAAAAATGCCTGTTCCATTTGTTCTACCCGAGGAACCAGTGCCAAACCTTCTAAGGTAAGCTCATAACCTGTGGCTTCACGTTTAAATAATGGCGTGCCTAAAGCCAGTTCTAGCGCATGTATACGTCTAGAAACTGTACTGTGCTCAACTCCAATAATACGTGCGGTATTGGTTAGGGTTTTCGCACGAGCCAAAACCAAAAAATACTGTAAATGATCCCAATCTACTTTCATTGTTATTGTCATCCCTGTGCATATTTGCACATCAATCGTGCGTGAATCTCTATTGGTAGTCAAAATTTTCTTTGCTAGTTTGAAGTGAATTGGAAAATATAAATATAAGGCTTTTGGATATTTTCTAAGTCAGTACAAAACAATAAATACCTATGGAGAGGTCATGAACACAATGTCAAATATTCAGTCAGCGACGGCTAAATTATTAATTAACGGTAAATTTATAGAGTCAAACACTACAGAGTGGCAAGACATTCTAAATCCTGCAACTCAAGAGGTTTTGGGTCGTGTTCCAATGGCGACTATGGAAGAAGTGGATGCAGCGATTGCTTCAGCGCAAGAGGCGTTTAAAACTTGGCGCTTAACGCCTGTTCAAGCACGTATGCGCATTATGCTGAAGCTACAAGATCTCATCCGTAGCAATATGAAAGAGATTGCCCGTGTACTGACGGCTGAGCAAGGAAAGACGCTTGCAGATGCTGAAGGTGATATTCAACGTGGTTTAGAAGTCGTTGAGCATGCGTGTTCGGTTGGCACACTTCAAATGGGCGAATATATAGAAGGTGTTGCACGTGGTGTGGATACCTATACCTTGCAACAACCTCTGGGTGTCTGTGCAGGAATTACGCCATTTAACTTTCCTGCGATGATTCCACTCTGGATGTTCCCAATGGCGATTGTCAGTGGAAATACCTTTGTCTTAAAGCCATCTGAACAAGATCCATTATCGACCATGATGCTTGTCGAACTTGCAATTGAAGCTGGTATTCCAGCAGGTGTATTAAACGTAGTGCATGGTGGTAAAGACGTCGTTGATCGTTTATGCACACATCAAGCTATTAAGGCCATTTCATTTGTAGGCTCTACAGCCGTTGGTACACATGTATATAACCTTGCAGGACAGCATGGAAAACGTGTGCAGTCGATGATGGGAGCTAAAAACCATGTGGTGGTAATGCCAGATGCCAATAAAGAACAAACTTTAAATGCCCTCGTTGGTGCAGCATTCGGTGCGGCAGGTCAGCGTTGTATGGCTTTGTCTGTTGCTGTCATGGTTGGTGAAAGTAAAGAATGGGTTAATGAACTGGTTGAAAAAGCCAAAACGCTGAAGGTCAATGCAGGGCATGAGCCGAATACCGATATTGGCCCAGTCATTTCACCTCGCGCAAAAGCACGTGTACTGGATTTAATTCAAAGCGGTGTAGAGCAAGGTGCAGAGTTGCTGCTGGATGGTCGTGATGTTCAAGTCATTGGCTATGAGCAAGGAAACTTTGTCGGAGCAACGATTTTTAATCAAGTTTCAACCGATATGCGCATCTATACCGAAGAGATCTTTGGGCCCGTGTTAGCCATTATTCATGTCGATACTCTAGAGCAGGCGATTGAATTGATTAATGCCAATCCATTTGGCAACGGTGTTGGACTATTTACACAAAGTGGTGCAGTCGCTCGTACATTCCAAAGTGATATCGATATTGGTCAAGTGGGTATCAATATTCCAATTCCTGTACCTGTACCTTTCTTTAGCTTTACAGGATCGCGTGGTTCAAAACTGGGTGACTTAGGTCCATATGGTAAGCAAGCAGTTCAGTTCTATACACAAACTAAAACCATCACCAGTCGTTGGTTCGAAGATACACAAGAAAAAGGTGAAGTGAATACCACCATTAACCTACGTTAATTTAGGAGTTCAAGGATGAATATTGCCTTTATCGGTTTAGGAAACATGGGCGGAAAAATGGCCCAAAACCTACTCAAAGCAGGTTTTACGGTTTACGGTTTCGACTTAAGCGAAATTGCGATTCAGCATTTTACTGAAGCAGGTGGCATCGTTTGCCACAGCCCACAAGATGCCGCGAAACAAGCAGATGTCTTGATTAGCATGTTGCCTGCTGCCAAGCATGTCAAAGAAGTGTATTTGGGAGAAAATGGTGTATTAGCGGTAATGAAAGCAGGAAGCTTATGTATCGATAGCAGTACCATTGATCCGCAAACCATTAAGGATATAGCCGAGGTGGGTGCTGCACATCAGATAAAAATCTGTGATGCCCCTGTTTCAGGCGGAACTATTGGTGCTCAGGCCGGTACATTAACCTTTATGGTCGGTTCAGATGATCAAACTTTTGAAAGAACCAAAGCTGTATTGGGGCACATGGGTAAAAACATTGTGCATTGTGGCGATGTGGGTGCAGGTCAAATTGCGAAAATTTGCAATAACTTGATTCTTGGTATTTCCATGGCAGCCGTTGCTGAAGGTATGGCGCTCGGTGCGCGTCTGGGGATTGATCCTCAAGCCTTAGCAGGTGTGGTGAATAGTTCGAGCGGACGTTGCTGGAGTTCGGATGTATGTAATCCATGGCCGGGTATCTCAGCAAATGCACCTGCGGGACGTGGTTATACCGATGGTTTTGCAACTCAGTTGATGTTGAAAGATCTAGGATTGGCTGTAGAAGCCGCAGGACAAGTCAAACAGCCGATTATTTTAGGTGGACTGGTTCAGCAGATGTATCAACAGCTGTGTTTACAAGGTAATGCACACTTAGATTTTTCAAGCATTGTGCAGCAATACTTACCTAAGGACGCTTAATCGCTTTGAACACCAATCTAGCCTAGGGATGGCTAAAAATACTAACACTCGTGTCGGAATAACAATAAATTGAGACTGAGGTAGAGAAGATGTCGAATTATCAAGATGTTGCAAAGGCATTTGACTTAAATCATGCTGCCAAAGAAATGTTATCAGGCTCTTTAGAGCAATTAAATGCATGTTATGAATGCTGCGACCGTCATGCGATTGATCATAATAAGGTCGCACTATATTGGCAAGGTAAAGATGGGCGGAAAGAACAGTATACCTTTGCAGAGCTGCAACAGTGGTCGAGCCAATTTGCCAATTTTTTAAAGTCACAGGGTGTGCAAAAGGGTGATCGTGTATCAGGTTTATTACCCCGTACAGTTGAATTACTTGTGGTGATTTTAGGGGCTTGGCGAATAGGTGCTGTATATCAACCGCTATTTACCGCCTTTGGCCCCAAAGCCATTGAACATCGTTTACACCTTGCACAAAGCAAATTGGTGATTAGCGATGTGGGTAATCGCAGTAAATTAGATGAAGTTGCACATTGTCCCCAAATCGTTACTGTTGCAGATCCAGCGGGTCAAGGGATACAACAGGGAGATTTAAACTTTTGGGATGAAGTAAACGCACAGTCTACAGATTGTGAAATTGTCCTACAGAGCATCAATGATCCATTTCTTTTGATGTTTACTTCAGGTACTACAGGTCCTGCAAAGCCCTTAGAAGTCCCGCTTAAAGCTTTGATCGCTTTTGGTCAATATATGAAAAATGCGGTAGGGCTACGTGAAGATGATTCGTTTTGGAATATTGCCGATCCGGGTTGGGCTTATGGTTTGTATTATGGAATCACTGGGCCACTTTTACTTGGACATGCAACACTCTTTTACGAAGGTGGTTTTAGCATTGATAGTTTGTGTCAGATCGTAGATGACTACAAAGTGACGAACCTTGCAGGCGCACCGACAGCGTATCGAATGATGATGGCGGCTGATCCTGAACAAATGGCAAAACTCAAAGGGAAATTTAGAGTCGTGAGTAGTGCTGGAGAGCCGCTTAACCCTGAAGTGTTCCGTTGGTTTAAACAAGTCCTCGATGCACCGATCTTTGACCATTATGGTCAGACTGAAGTTGGTATGGTGGTGTGTAATCACCATGGTTTACAACATGATATTCGCGCAGGTGTCGCAGGTTATGCCAGTCCGGGATATCGCGTGGCGGTTGTTGATGAACAAGGGCAAGAGCTAGCTGCAGGAACGCCGGGAGTACTGGCTGTCGATATTAGTCAATCACCGATGATGTGGTTTGGTGGATATAAAGAAAGTCGTAAGTCACCCTTTGTAAAGCATTATTACCTCACTGGTGATACTGCAGAATTACACGCAGATGGCAGTATGAGCTTCGTTGGTCGTAATGATGATGTGATTACAACATCCGGTTATCGTATTGGGCCATTCGATGTAGAAAGTGCTTTACTTGAGCATGATGCAGTGATTGAAGCTGCGGTCATTGGTGTACCTGATCCGGATCGGACAGAAATTGTAAAAGCTTTTGTGATTTTAGCTGAGCATGTCACACCGTCAGAAGAGTTAGCAGAGCAGCTAGGGCAATTTGTGAAAAAGCGCCTATCTGCACATGCTTATCCACGATTGGTGGAGTTTGTTCAAGAACTGCCGAAAACCCCAAGTGGAAAAATTCAGCGTTTCTTATTGCGAAATCAAGAGATTGCGAAACAATCCACGCAGCATGCAAGTTAAATGACGTAACGATTAACCCTAAATGAATGCCGAACAATCATGATCAAAATCAAGCTTTCATTCAGTTTCAATCATTTTCAAAGTGGATGAAAGCAATTGATTGATGTACAGGAAGATAAGATGCAATTTACCGAAGAACAATTATTAATTCAGGACATGGCACGCAGTTTCGCACAGGAACAAATTAAACCTCAAGCGGCCGAATGGGATAAAAACGGTACCTTTCCCAAAGCGGCTTTAGCACAGATGGGTGAACTGGGTTTATTGGGCATGCTGGTATCAGATGAATGGGGTGGTTCAGATACAGGTAATCTTGCCTATGTTATGGCTTTAGAAGAGATTGCCGCGGCCGATGGGGCAACCTCAACCATTATGAGTGTACATAACTCGGTAGGCTGTGTTCCTATTGCTAAATTTGGCACAGAAGAACAAAAGCAGAAATATTTAGTGCCTTTAGCACAAGGCAAAATGATCGGTGCATTTGCATTAACTGAGCCACATACGGGTTCAGATGCTGCTGCCATTAAAACTCGTGCAGTAAAAGATGGCAATGAATGGGTGATTAATGGTGCTAAGCAGTTTATTACCTCGGGACATAATGCAGGGGTCATTATTGTCTTTGCTGTGACTGACCCAAGTGCAGGGAAAAAAGGCATGAGTGCTTTTATTGTCCCAAGAGAAACACCTGGTTATGAAGTGATTCGTACTGAAGAAAAGCTTGGATTACATGCTTCCGATACCTGTCAAATCGCACTCACAGACGTGCGTGTGCATGAAAGCCTAATGTTAGGAAAAGAAGGTGAAGGTTTGAAAATCGCCTTATCAAATCTAGAAGGCGGTCGTATTGGTATAGCGGCGCAAGCAGTTGGTCTTGCACGTGCAGCATTAGAAGAAGCAACCCGATATGCCAAAGAGCGTATTACTTTTGGTAAACCAATTTTTGAACATCAGGCAGTTGCGTTTCGATTGGCAAGTATGGCAACAGAAATAGAGGCCGCACGCCAATTGGTCTATCACACGGCACGTTTAAAAGAAGCAGGACAACCTTGCTTAAATGAAGCGTCTATGGCCAAGCTTTTTTCATCTGAAATGGCTGAACGTGTTTGCTCAGCAGCATTACAAGTCTTTGGTGGTTATGGCTATCTCAAAGATTTCCCGATTGAGCGCATATATCGTGATGCACGTATTTGCCAAATTTATGAAGGTACGAGTGATATCCAACGTTTAGTAATTGCTCGCAGCTTATAACGTTGTCTTTAAGACATTTCAACGAAAAGGCTTCATATCTGAAGCCTACTCATAAATATTGAATATATAGGGATCTCACATGCAATTTGAAACGATTCTGCTCGAAAAGAACAATGGTGTTGGACTTATTACTTTAAATCGTCCTCAGGCCTTAAATGCATTAAATAGCACATTAATTCAAGACCTTAATTTGGCGTTGGATGATTTAGATCGAGACCCTGCCATCGGCTGTATGGTTATTACAGGTTCAGGAAAAGCCTTCGCCGCTGGTGCAGACATTAAAGAAATGGCTGAACTGAGTTTTCCGAATATTTATTTGGATGATTTTTTTCATCTGGCAGATCGAATTGCTCAGCGCCGTAAACCTTTAATTGCAGCTGTCAGTGGTTATGCGTTGGGTGGAGGCTGTGAGTTAGCGCTCATGTGTGACTTTATTTACTGTGCCGACAATGCAAAATTCGGTTTACCAGAAGTGACTTTAGGAGTAATTCCCGGGATAGGTGGGACACAGCGCTTAACGCTTGCTATTGGTAAGTCCAAAGCCATGGAAATGTGTCTGACTGCGAGACAAATGGGCGCAGTAGAAGCAGAGCAGAGTGGTTTAGTTGCTCAAGTCTTCCCTAAAGAGGAGTTAGTTGAAAAGACCTTAAATGCTGCTAAAAAAATAGCCGAAAAATCTGTAGTCGCAACCATGATGATCAAAGAGTCAATTAACCGTGCATTTGAAGTCAGTTTGCAAGAAGGTTTACGTTTTGAACGTAGAACATTCCATTCGATTTTTGCAACTCAAGACCAAAAAGAAGGCATGCAAGCATTTGTTGAAAAGCGCCAAGCCAATTTTAAAAACAATTAAAAATAAAAAAGGATTATATGGATATGAGTACAAATAACTTAATGATTGAAGAACATGGGCATTTAGGCCAAATCAGTTTAGATCGCGTGGCAAGTTTAAATGCCTTGTCTTTAGAAATGATCCAAGGGATTCAACAGCAATTAGCACTATGGGCTGATCAAACCAATATTCATGCTGTACTTATTCGCTCAAATAGTCCCAAAGCATTTTGTGCAGGTGGAGATATTCGCTATCTCTATGATAGTTATATGAATGGTAGAGATGATCATCAAGCTTATTTTCAAGCTGAGTATGAAATGCTGAATACCATTCGTGCGTATAAAAAACCCATTATTGTCATACTCGATGGCTATGTACTTGGCGGTGGATTTGGCTTAGCCCAAGCATGTCATGTGCTTGTCAGCAGCGAAAAATCTAGATTTGCCATGCCTGAAACTGCCATTGGATTTTTCCCAGATGTGGCTGCGACACACTTTTTATCACGTTTGGATGATATTGGTGTGTACATGGCAACTACGGGCGATCAAATCAGTGCCAGCGATGCGTTATACCTAGATTTGATTGACTACCATGTTCCGAGTGAGCAACTTGTTCAATTAGAAGAAGATTTAAGAAATTCTAAGCAACTCAGTAAGGAAAATATTGAACAATTGATTGCGAAATATATTACTCGACCAGCGGAAAGTGAACTTAGTCAAAATGCAGATTTAATTCGTAAGCATTTTGGTTATGAGTGCATTGATGCCATTGAAAATAGTCTTGAAAATGAACAGCATAATGATGCTCAAGTGTGGGCGCTAAAAATACGCAATACCTTGGAACAACGATCTCCAATCGCGAAAAGAATCAGTTTACAACTCCAGCATTTAGGTCGTGGTCTTTCACTGAAGCAATGCATGCAAATTGAACGACATTTGCAAGATGTTTGGTTTCAACATGGCGATATTGTTGAAGGTGTGCGTGCATTAATTGTGGATAAAGACAAACAGCCAAAGTGGCAACAGTCTAGTCCGACTTTAGACAAAATAATGGAGGAAATATCTATTTAATCAGTAGGTTTATATTTTTAACGGTTCAAACCCTTGGTCAATATTCATATTTGATTTTATGTTCGATATGAACCAGTGACTCAGCGTAAATTAAACACATATAAGATCTAAAAATATTGATTTTCATG
This sequence comes from Acinetobacter sp. YH12039, assembly GCF_013420015.1. Taxonomy (NCBI): domain Bacteria; kingdom Pseudomonadati; phylum Pseudomonadota; class Gammaproteobacteria; order Moraxellales; family Moraxellaceae; genus Acinetobacter; species Acinetobacter sp. YH12039. The sequence continues at coordinate 13,150 of NZ_VOZA01000059.1, forward strand.
AAGAAAATCATCATACAAATCAAGCATCGTGAAAATGCAACGTAGAAATATCTTGCAGAATAAGGAAGATAACAATGCAAAATGTACAGGGAAACACAGCTCCACCAGCTAAGTCCTCGCATCGTTTAGCGGGTATTTCCAGTATGGTGGGTACAACCATCGAATGGTATGACTTTTTTATCTATGGTGCTGCCGCAGCACTCATTTTCAATCGACTTTTTTTCCCAAATCTTGATCCGTTAACTGGCGTGTTGGCTGCATTTGCAACCTATGCTGTAGGCTTTATTGGTCGACCACTCGGTGGAATAGTTTTTGGTCATTTTGGCGATAAAGTTGGTCGTAAATCAATGTTATTGGTCACATTAATGTTGATGGGTATTCCCACGGTGATGATTGGGTTGTTACCGACATTTGAAACCATTGGTTATTGGGCAACGGTCTGTTTAATTATTTTAAGATTTATACAAGGCATGGCCATGGGTGGAGAATGGGGCGGAGCAGTACTCATGGCGGTAGAACATGCGCCAGCGGGTAAAAAAGGCTTTTGGGGAAGTCTACCGCAAGCCAGTACAGGTGGTGGTTTATTGCTCGCTTCGGTGGCTTTAGGGTTAGTCTCAATGTTGCCTGAAGAAGCGTTATTTAGCTGGGGGTGGCGTCTACCATTTTTAGCCAGCATTATTTTACTGGCTGTAGGTTGGTATATTCGCGTAAAAGTGCCTGAGTCTCCAGACTTTGAAAAAGTTAAAGCTCAAACCGAATCAATTAAAGTTCCAGCAAAACAAGTGTTTAAAAATCATCCTAAGCAGTTGATTACGATTATTTTATCTCGAGCTGCTGAAAATGCTTGGTTCTATTTAGCATCGACATTTGCATTAGCCTATACAACCACACAGCTGAATATTCCTCGACAAGACATTTTGTTTGCAACAATTTGTGGTGCTGCAGTCATCATGGTTATTACGCCAATTTTTGGGCATTTGTCTGATAAAGTTGGGCAAAAAAATATGTTTAGATTTGGTTTATGTGTATTGGCATTATATAGCTATCCATTTTTTGCGATGTTAAATACCAAGGATCCGGTATTGGTTTGGACGGCCATAGTGATTGGTATTGGTGTGGTTTTTCCTTTGATGTATGCGCCGCAGTCACAGTTATTTTCGCGCCAATTTCCAGCAGAAATACGTTATAGCGGTATTTCAATCTCAGTTCAATTTGCAGGCGTGCTAGGTGGTGGTTTAGCACCATTAATCGCGACGAAATTGCTAAGTATTGGTGATGGAAGCCCTAATTTAATTATTGCCTATATTTCAGGCTTTGCAGTGATTGCGATTATTGCATCTTCATTTTTAAAGCCAGATCAAATAGAGCAAAAGACTAAAGTATTTAGTAGTGAGGAAATCAAATCTTCCTAAATCAACAATCAGGAAAACAGTAGACTGATTTAAATATAGAAATACATGTGAACTAGCCATAGCAACAATTGTTATGGCTTTTTTTTGTCTAAGGATTGTGGCAGGACAAATTTATTTTTAGCGAAGCTTAGAAACATAGCAATTTGAATACGGTTGATGTGCAATAGCTGTGAATCATCATCTTAGTAAATAAAGTTAAAGCTGTTATTCCTAAGTAGAAATGTCCTATACAGGCATTTCCAAGTCAAGCACAGGATTCAATTGCGTTGTTGAATTGCTGTTTTCTGTGCACGTCTACGTGGCATGGATTGAGAACGACTCCGTTTGTTTTGCTGTTCTAATTCTTCATGCTGTTGTTGAATATGCGTTAGTACAGAACCCAAACGTTTATTCTCAACGATCTCTCGCTGGTTGAGCTGACTTAATTTATCGAAGATACTGTAATTGATTTTTCTACCTTGGTGTTCAATGGCTACCGTACCATCCGGGTATTCCAGAAACTCAATATACTTGCCGATCAATCTTTGATTTTCTTCTGTTTTTTTCAGGATATATACGCATTTATCATATGTAATCGTCAGGCTGTTTGTAACTTTGCGAGGTTCACGCCAGGTAAAAATATCATTTAACTCGTCAGCGGTTTCACTGACAGTCCGGTGTAGATCCTTGGGATTAATGGCCATCTTGGCAAATTTACGATTAAATTGCTCAATAAAGCAGGGCAACCATGCATTGGCTTGCTCAATCGAACTAATGCCTTCCAGAC
>NZ_VOZA01000060.1:0-14780 GCF_013420015.1 Acinetobacter sp. YH12039
AGCAAGTAACTTGGACCAGTGTTGATCATTTAGCATTGTTCGAGGCATAGCGAGTGTAAAATTGGGTTTGGCGATTTAATTTTACTATCTCGCTATTTTTTTAATCAACAAATGTCAACAGACCCTATTCATCTAAAGTATTTGTAAACAAGTAGAGAGGCTGATTTATATTCAGCCTCTCTTTTTATTGGATCTATGATTCATCAATTTTTCAGCTAGATACTGCCTAATACAGATTCTTTTGATTCATTTTCAGCTGTAAAAGTATAGATATAAACTGGATGATTTATAAAAAACTGGGTAACGAAAAAATGAAGCAAGGCCAATGTTGGAAGAGAGTAATTCATTGGATTGGGCTTTGAATTCATTGGCACACTTGTTAAAATGCCTTTCTTTTTCTGTTTTCGTTGCTATTTGACATTTGTTTGAATAAATATTTGCAAGACAGTGTTTTATTTAAGGATTTCCCCCAATGCTCACCATCTATTTGACAGATGTCCAAAAGAACGTTCAATTTAAAGACTATCCGGGCGAGCATCCTGTTAAATTTGTATTGAATTTTAAAAAGATTTTTCCAAGCGTTATGGAGCTTTTGCTACCAGTTTTGCCTGAAAATGAAAATCTTGAAGAAATGAGCTGGGAATCGACAACGCCAGATTTTGAAAAATTTAAATTACTACTCAGTGGGTGGGGCGTAATTGAGCTACGTTTGAATGCTATTGCCCAATATAAAGACCGTGCTTATGCAGATAACTTGGTAAAAAAAGCACAGCAAAAACGTAAAGAATATAAAAAAGCACAGTCAAAATTACAAACCGTTGAACTTGATTATTTATTCATGCACGAAGTTCATGGTTTGATTGATGCAGAGTTGGTCGAGCTAGGTGAAAAATTCTATCTACCGACTTTACGTGAGCTTTGGAAAAACCAAGTGTCAGCGAATGTATTAGAAGCAAAATTCTAAACTGCACACAGTTTTAGTCGAAAAATCCTCCGCTTAGGAGGATTTTTTATATGCACAGCAGAACTTCAGATTTACTGCGGCAAGTGACTGTTTCATAGTGACCCATCAAGCAAGTGAAGCATTCAAAACATTTGGAAAGTAGCGATACTTATTATTCCAAATGTATCTGATTCATCTACACATTATATTCTAAAGGACCATTTTATATGTCAAATCAGTTTATTGACCTGATTCGCAAACGTCGCACTATTTATGCTATTGGGGACAATGTAAGCCAAAGCACAGAATATTTAACTGATTTGATCCAAACAGCGATTAAACAAAGCCCGTCTTCATTTAACTCACAATCTTCTCGTGCTGTTATTTTATTTAATGCTGAAAGTGAAAAATTTTGGGGCTTAGTCGCTGACAAATTAAAATCTTATGCAAAAGATGAAGAAAGTGCTGCGAAGACGACGGCTAAAATGGCAAGTTTTGCAGCAGGTTTAGGTACAGTTCTGTTCTTTGAAGATTTGGATGTGGTCAGTGGCCTACAAGCACAGTTTCCTTCTTATGCAGAAAACTTTCCGATTTGGGCCGAACATTCAACTGCCATTGCCCAATTTGCGACTTGGACCGCATTGCATACCGAAGGTTTAGGCGCATCACTACAGCATTACAACCCAATTGTGGATGAACAAGTACATGCTGAATGGGACATTCCTGCGCATTGGAAACTTCGTGCTCAATTGGTTTTTGGTTCAGTGGAAGGTGAAGCGAAAGAAAAAGGCTATATGGATGATGCCGCTCGTTTTAAAGTCTTCCAATAATTGCGGCGTATAGCACACTATCTTGATAAAAAAGGAACGAAACTATGTTCCTTTTTTATTGCAGTTATATTGAAATAGATAGGGTTGGACAAGATTTTCATCCGTGAAAACCTTGTCCAGATTAGCCCATTGAGGACTGAGCTAAACGGGTGACTAGAACCAACTTTCTTGCATGTTGAGGCAAGTATCATCAAGTTCTAGCAATAACTTGGCTTGGTGCTCTATTTCAGGTAATTCCCAGCGGATAAAATATTGCGCGGCTTGTAATTTACCGGCTAAGAATTGTTGATCTTCAGCTAAATCTGAATGTTCAAATTTCACAAGAGCTTGATTAGCCATTTCAAGCCATAGCCATGAAATGATGACTTTGCCCATCATGTCTAGATACAAGGCAGAATTACCCAGTACCTGATCGACACGACCTTGTGCGAGGACTTGTCCCAAACTTTGTGTGGTTTTCTTCACCGTGTTTAAATGCCCTGAAAAAATCGCTGCAAGCGCTTCCGTTTTTGGATGTTGAGCTTGATCAATCGTATTTTGCATACGTTGTAATAACAGCATCAAACCTCTGCTGTTGTGCTGCCAAAGCTTACGACCCAACAAATCCAAAGATTGAATACCAAATGTACCTTCATGGATCGGATTTAAGCGGTTGTCGCGATAGCATTGTTCAAGTGGATATTCGCGGGTATAGCCAGCGCCACCTAAAACTTGAATGGCTAAATCATTGGCTTTTGGTCCATAGGCGGAAGGGAATGATTTGACGACAGGGATAATCAAATCTAATAACAACGCGCTGTCTTCATTGTTAGCGGCTTGATGTTCATCAATTAATCGTGCAGCAAATAGGCATAATGCGAGTGCGCCTTCCACATAGGATTTTTGTGCCAAAAGCATCCGTTTAACATCTGTATGTTGAATAATATTGACAGGTTTTGAGGCAGGATTTTTATCTGATACTAAGCGACCTTGTGGACGGTTTTTGGCATATTCAAGTGACTCTAAATAGCCACGGTATCCAATCATGGCTGCACCTAAGCCGACACCGACTCGTGCTTCATTCATCATCTTAAACATATATTTAAGACCAGCACCTGCTTCACCAATCAGATAGCCTGTACATTGGTCTTTTTCACCAAAGCTCAGTACTGTCGATGTTGTACCTCTGTAGCCCATTTTATGTAATAAGCCAGCCAGTTGAACGTCATTGGCGCCTGCAAGTGAACCATCGCTCAGGGTTTTAAACTTCGGAACAATAAACAGAGATATACCTTTTACGCCCTGAGGTGCATCTTGGATGCGAGCAAGGACCAAATGGACGATATTTTCAGTGATGTCTTGGTCACCCCCTGAAATAAACATCTTTTGGCCTTTGATGAGGTAGGTACCATCGGCTTGCGGTATAGCTTTTGTGGTCAAATCACCTAAAGATGAACCCACATCAGGTTCAGTCATGGCCATCGTTCCTGCAAAGCGACCACTGAACATATGCGGTACAAACCTATCTTTTTGTTCAGTCGTACCGAAAGCTTGAATCACATTTGCAGCCGCAGCGGTTAGAAATGAATAAGCCACTGATGAAGGATTTGCTGACATGAAATAAGCATTTGCAGCCATGTTGATCAAAGTCGGAAGTTGCATACCGCCTGCATCATAATCATGCTGTGCACAAAGCAAGCCGGCATCTGCAAATTGCTTCCATGCCGTTTTGACTTCAGCAATGGTTTTAACCTGTTGACCATCAAACGTAGGTTCGTTTTGATCGGCTGTTGCGTTATGCGGGGCAAAAAAGTCTTGAGCAATACCTTGTGCAGTTTCTAGGATGCTTTTGAAGGTTTCAGCATCATGCTCAGCAAAACGTGGGTAATGCGTTAAGTCTTGCGCTTTAAACACGTCAAATAGCAAAAAATTTAAATCTTTGTCATTGATTAACTGCGCCATTGATCAATCTCTAATCGGGTCGAATTTTATGGCTTAAGCCTAGCAGTTGATTTTTAGATATAGAATTGTCAATAATGACACTTAATAAGTCAAAAATGACATTTTGATAATTTGAAATTTAAATGAAGAAAATCATAATTTTAGCATTTGATGGTGCTTTGGCTTCTGCGATTACTGGGGTTGTTGATCTCTTTGCAATGGCGGGTGTCAGTTGGAATCGGATCCAAAAACAAAATGTGCAGCGGCTATTTCAGGTCAAAATTGCCTCACAACATAGTCAAGCAGTGCAATGTATCAATGGCATCAAGCTTTTTGCAGATTTAGCATTTTCTGAAATAACAGATGCAGATGTCATCATTGTCCCAACGATAGGTGCGCCGATCTTAGATGTTTTAGCGCAAAACGCAGCACTGATCGAATTATTAAAAACTCGGCAATTGCAAAGCGGACTGATCGCAGGAAATTGTACGGGTAACTTTTTTCTGGCAGAAGCAGGGCTTTTAGATGGTAAGCAGGCAACGACGCATTGGGGCTTTCAGCAAATGTTTCGTGAACGCTATCCTTTGGTAAGACTGAATGCAGATCAGCTCATTAGCCATGATCAAAATATTTACTGTGCTGGAGGTGGCTTAGCATGGTTTGATTTGGGACTGCACCTGATAGAACGTTTTTATGGTTTTGAAACGGCAATCCACACGGCAAAATCATTTGTATTGGATTATCGTCGTGATAGTCAGTTGTCCTATTCATTATTGAAAATATCTAAACCGCATCAGGATGGTTTGGTGCAAAAAGTTCAAGATTGGTTAGAACAGCATTATCATGAAAATATAGTCTTAGATGAACTTGCGGCGCAGTTTAATGTGACAACAAGGACATTGATTCGTCATTTTAAAGCGGCTTTGGATATGCCTCCCAATCAATACTTACAATCAATACGGATTGAAGCTGCACGAAAGCGTTTAGAAGAAACGGGACATGCTTTAGATCTGATTATGCGAGATGTCGGCTATAATGACCCAAGCTCATTTCGACGGTTATTTCAAAAAAAAACGGGGCTGAGCCCCTTAGAATATCGTCGACGTTTCAGCCGACGATTTGATGTTTAGCTACAGTTTAAGCGGTTCGAACGGTATAACGGCCATGTAAAAAGTAGTAGGCACCAATACATGCAAAGGCTGCAAAGGCGCTATACAAATACAATTGTGAGTAGCCAATATGGTCGAGCAATTTACCGATAAAGTACGGTCCAAAGCCTAAGCCGGCATCCAAAAAGATAAAGAAAGTTGAAGTGGCAAAGCCCATACGTTCAAGCGGCGCACTTTTTACCGCAACTGTTTGGCAGACCGACTGAATATTGCCATAACCGAGTCCAAGTAGGCCTGCACAAAGTAAAAGCATCCATGAACTCTGTGTGATGCTGAGCAATACCAATGCCACGCCCATAATCACAAAAGCAGGGTAGATCACAATATTTTCACCTTTACGGTCCATCAACGGGCCTGTAAATGGGCGAGAAATTAAAATCGCAATGGCATACATCAAAAAGAAAAACGAGGCTGTTTCAACCAAATCGATTTCTTTGGCATAAAAGTTAATGAAAGACAAAACGCCTGAATAGCAGATTGAAGCGAAAAGCATGATGAATGATATCGGTAATGCTTTAGGTTCTACAAATTGAGCAATCCAACTCGGTTTTTTGACAGCTTCAACAGTATCGAGGGGTTTATTAATTTTGGGTAAATCGGGCACTTGAATCAGCAAGGCAACCAATAGGCAGCTCAATGCGATAATCGTAGAAACGATAAAAATCGCATGATAACCAATATGTAACATCATCCAAATGGCAAGAAATGGCCCAATAGCCGTACCTAAAGTACTACTCATGCTGTAGTAGCCAATGCCTTCACCGCGACGTGTCGCTGGTAAGATTTGGGCAATTAAGGTACCCAGCACTGTTGATGCCATACCCATCATAAAGCCATGCATAAAGCGTATGAAAAGCAACATGCCGACGCCAAACTGAATGAAGTAAAAACCAGAAAAGACTAAAAAGCCAATTAAACCAACGATCAGTGTTGTTTTACGACCAAAACGTTCTAGGAACTTGCCCACCAATAAACGCCCGACCAATGTGCCGACAATGAACAAGCCAGAAACTAAACCTGCTTGGGCTGTAGTCGCACCCAATTCAGCCACCGCATAGCCCACGATCACCACAACCAAGAGATAAAAGGTTAAAACCAATTGGAAGTTAATGGCGCTGACTAAAATAAAATTTCGAGTCCAAAGTGGTGCTTTATCTTGCATGATCATCACCTACAGTGTTTTGTTCAAGTTCTTGCATGACACGGTGTAAAATTTGAATGGAGTGTTGGATATCTTGGCTTGCTAATGGCGCGATCAGGCGCTGCTCAAAGGCATCTATGTCTTTTGCACATTGCTGAAATAACTCACGTCCAGTCTCGCTGAGCATCATTTTCTTTTGACGTTTATCGTCAGTTTGCACATGTGCCAAAATATCCATCTGAGCAAGAATTTTGACACGCTTAGTGATGGATGGCTTGGATACATTTAAATATTCCGCCATTTCAATAGATGTACAAGCAGTTTTTTCACGGATGACAAACATGACTTGCCAAAGTGAATAGTTCAATTGATAGGGCAATAAAATCGTGTTGATTTCATCACTCATCAGACGCGCACAGCGCAGAAGTGAAGAGCGGAAACCTAATGAGGTATTCATGATAGTTAACTAGGGTAACTAAATTATCGCAACTGTACGCCTAATTTATTTTGAATTCAAGTGAACAACTCAAAGCATAAAAAACAGGTATAAAAAAACCTGCGCGCACACAGGTTTTCTTGTATAACATTTCATTTAAAGCTTATCGTTCAATGCATATCATTGAATTGATAACTTAAACAATGCGTGTTTATTCTACAGAAGCTTCTGCAGCTGCAATTGCAGCATCTTCTGCTGAGCTGTCTGCATTTTCTAAAATTTCTACACTTTCACCATCTGCATAAGCAAGTTCTTCACCTTCTGATTCAGCTTGCTCTAAATAAGCCGCAAGTTGTTCATCCGTTAATTCAGGTTCACCTTCAGACATCATCGCTTGTTCTTGTAATTGCGCTTGTTCTAAATTGTTCATCATACTTTGCATATTGAACATCAATGGGATCATGACCAATAAATAAACAATCATCAGGATTAGATACAATGACCCAATGACTTTCTCTGTTTGTTCCGTTGGACGTTTTATGCCATATTTATTTTCACCTTCGGTGCCTTTTGCAGCCATCACATAAATGCTAAAGATGGTGCCGACCAGAGGGATGAGAAAAATTAAGCAGAGCCAACCGCTTTTATTTAGATCATGTAAACGACGAATCGTAATGCAGATCATTGCGACAAACATTGCAACGATAGAAACGACAATGAGAGCGATCGCACTGAGTCCTAAGAATGAATTAAAAAGTGCTTCAATATTACGTTCTGCTGAATTGAAAAATGCAAAAAGACCTAGCGCGACGCTGATGCCCAATAGACAGGTATAAATCATGCTAATGATAAATAACCACGCTAAATAAGACAGGCGGCCAAAACGTCCTTCAGGAGACAGTGGATGATCGGCTTTTTGAATTTGAGGTTGAATATTTTGATCTTGTTGAAACGGATTCAATTCGCTTGAAGTAAGTTCAGTCATTATTATTCCAATTTTAATTATCTAATTTATTTTCTATGCCCAAAAGGGCAGCATTATTGTATAGCGAAGTAAAAAAAGGTCAAATATTAGACATGGCTAAGTCATCAAATATTCCTTAGCCATGCTGTAATGTGGTCTGTTATTTATGTAATTTACGATACTCTTTAGGGCGCATTGGACGACTGGCTTTCCACAAACCTTTCTTTTGTTTACGTGCTTTACTTTGTAAATTCATCATATAGTGCAAATGCTTTTGGTCACGGATGTATTCTTCGTACACCCACGCAGCACCACGTTTTACCATTTCTTCATTCATGCATTTACGATAGCGATAAATAACCCCAACGCAGCGGCCATAACGGTCTACATCAGTGATTTTTACACGGACAAATTTCTTATAAACCATGGATTTGATCAGGCGGGCTGACTCTTTACCGTAGGCTTGTGTCGATTCTGGCGCATCCACATAAGCAAAGCGAAGTTTGGTTTTAGAACGTCTCAGATTCATCCGATAGCAGGTGAGGGTATCGCCATCACTAATATCGGATACACGGCAGAGGTAAGATTTTCCTTTCTTAAAGGGTTGAAAAAAATCCTTTAAGAAAATGGTGACTTTATAGAAAACATAGACTGTGATCAGGCACAATACTGCACCTAAAGCCATGAGCCAATTTGTGGAGAGATTTGAAAGCATACATAATGATATGAACGAAGTCATATCGCATAAAAACAGGAGTTTAGATTTTATAAGAACTCATGATTTATGGCTGTCGAATAAACCGGCGGTCAGTTAAAAATACATTAAATAATCAGCATTTGATCTATAAATATACAGCAAGTTTCATCACGCAGAATTCAATCTAAATCCATGTGAATAGCCTAAGCAAGCTGATATATCATCATAAAATAGCCTAAGCAAAAATTTTAGAAATTTGGCTTCGCAAAAAAACATGCCGCGAATTTAATTCCAAATCATTATGCCAATACATCCCTAGTTTAATTTTCGGCAAGTCTACAGGTACATCAAAAATATTCAGTTCGGGAGCAACCTGTAAATGCGTCAAAATATTTTGCGGAATCGTTAATATTGCCTTGGGTTGCTGTGCCAAAATTTGTAGCGCAGTAGAGTAATGCTGACAGCGTAAAAAAATCTCTCTAGAGTGTTTTTTACGATTTAAATAAATATCTTCAACTAATACACCTGCACGTCGGGAAGAAACCCCAATGTGAGGAGCAGAAAGATAAATAGATTCATCCATCTTGGAATGTTGACTACAAACCACGAATTGGTCTTCAACTAAAGTTTGAAAATTTATTTTTTCACCAAAGTTTTGCTCAAGATCAATCGCAAAATCGATTTGCTGTGCAGCAAGGTCAGCCACAATGGTTTTGCGGTCTAATTTAATACTGGAAAATTGGATCTGAAACTGTTGCTGTTGAAAGTGTTCAACTAACTTAGGAAAAATAATCGGTTCAATTTCATCATGTACGGCAATTTTTAAGCTCTGTACCATTGAAGGAGTAAATTGTTGTTTTTGGATAGAAATACTTTGAATCGCAATAAGCGCATTTTTAATTACGGGATAAATCTGTTCAGCAAATGGAGTCGGGAGCATTTTTGCCCCAGCACGTACAAATAAGTCATCTTGTAAATGTTGTCTTAAACGTTGAAGTGCATGACTCGCTGCAGACTGAGTAATACACAAAATTTGTGCTGCTTTTGAAATGCTTTTTTGTTCATAAACTGCGATATATAGTGGATATAAATTGATATCCATACGGTGGAAAACACCCATATCGATGACTGTGTTTTTATGAATACTATTCATGTTCATCTATTGAATTAAATCATTTTGTTCATATTAGATTTCAGGTTATGGTGTTGTAAAGCGTAAAGAACAGAATATTTAAAGGATGTTGTCATGTTTGAACTTTCAGCACGTGCACAAGATTATATTGAAAGAACAAAAAAATTTATTAAAGATGAAATTGAGCCTGTAGAAACTGAGTTTTGGGCAGAAGTTCATGAGCTGAACCAAGGTGGTGATTGGACCAAATGGCAATGGCCAGCACAGTTAGAGGTTTTAAAAGATAAAGCCAAAGCTGCAGGCTTATGGAATATGTTTTTACCTTGTCCTGAACTTGGGCAAGGCTTATCTGTACAAGAATATGCACACATCGCAGAACTTTCAGGCCGTAGCTTACTTGCACCTACAGTATTCAATTGCAATGCACCTGACAGCGGCAATATGGAAGTGATTTGGCGCTATGGTACAGAAGAACAAAAGCAGCAATGGTTAACACCATTACTGGACGGCAAAATCCGTTCAGTATTTTGTATGACAGAACCTGCTGTTGCTTCAAGTGATGCAACCAATATGGAAGCTACAGCTGTCGTTGAAGGCGACGAAATTGTGTTGAATGGCCGTAAATGGTGGTCTTCAGGTTTAGGTGATCCTAATGCTAAAATCATTATTTTTATGGCGCATACACCAGATGAAAGCAAAGACCGTCATCATCAGCATTCAATGGTTTTAGTACCAGTTGAAACTGCTGGAGTGAAAATCGAACGTATGCTTCCAGTCTTTGGTGATTATGATGCACCACATGGACATGGTGAAATTAGCTTCACAAATGTACGTGTTCCTGTTGCAAACTTTATTGGCGGTGCAGGTCAAGGTTTTGAAATTGCACAAGGTCGTTTAGGCCCAGGCCGTATTCATCACTGTATGCGTTGTATTGGTGCTGCCGAAAAATCGCTAGAACTGATGATTGACCGTGGTATGAGCCGTACTGCTTTTGGTAAAGAAATCTTAAAACTCGGTGGAAATTTAGAACGCGTAGCAGAAGCACGTGTTGCGATTGATCAGGCACGTTTACTGACCCTTTATGCAGCATATAAAATGGATACTCTTGGGAATATGGCTGCATTAACCGAGATTTCTGCCATTAAAGTGGTCGCGCCGAGTGTCTTAGAAAAAGTTGTTGATATGGCGATTCAAATCCACGGCGGTGCTGGGGTTTCTAGAGATACACCGCTCACAGGTTTCTTTGCGCAAGCACGTTCACTGCGTCTAGCTGATGGCCCTGATGAAGTGCATAAAGGCATGATTGCAAAATTAGAATTGGCGAAGCGCGGTTATAGCAGCCGTCGTAAAAAATAAACAAGTTGTAGTCACATATTTGGCATGGCAACCCCGAGTTGTCCATGCTATAAAACTATAGAAAATTATATTTTTATCATCATGATAGATTCAAATTTAGGAAGAAAAGCATGTCAGTGATCGATGTAGGCGGTTCAGTTCGTGAGGGTGAAGAACTGGATGTACGTGCTGTAGGAAATTGGTTGATTGAACATGGCGTTGAAATAGAAGGGCCTGTAGAAGTCACTCAATATTCAGGCGGTGCATCAAATTGGACTTATCGCTTAAAATACGACAATGCTGATTTAATTTTACGTCGTCCACCGAAAGGCACCAAAGCCAAGTCTGCACATGATATGGCACGTGAATATAATGTACAGAAGGCATTATCTGAATTTTATCCTGTGCTCCCTGAAATGGTGGCGCTATGTCAGGATGAATCAGTGATTGGCTGTGATTTCTACGTGATGAAGCGCGTAGAAGGTATCATTCCACGTGCAAACTTACCCAAAGAAATCAATTTTGATGAAACTCAAGTTCGAGCGTTGTGTACCAACGTCATCGATAAGTTAATTGAACTGCATCAAGTGCCATATGAAGGCACAGCTTTAGAAAAAATAGGCAAGGGCGACGGGTACTGTCGTCGTCAAGTGGAAGGTTGGGACGCACGCTATGAAAAAGCCAAAACCTTAAATGTTCCTTCGTTTAAATATGTCCGTAATTGGCTCAAAGACAATATTCCTGCTGACTCTAAAACCTGTGTAATTCATAACGATTGGCGTTTTGATAACGTGATATTAGATCCAAATGACCCAACCCAAGTGATTGGCGTATTGGATTGGGAAATGGCAACGCTTGGTGATCCATTGATGGACTTAGGTTCAGCTTTGGCATATTGGGTTGAAAGTGGCGATAACGCAATTTTTAAAGCGACTCGACGCCAGCCGACCAACTTGAAAGGCATGTTTAGCCGTAAAGAAGTTGTTGAATATTATTTGGATAAAACTGGGCTTCAAACGGATAATTGGACCTTTTATGAAGTATTCGGCATTTTCCGTTTAGCCGTAATCGCACAGCAAATTTATTACCGCTTTTACCACAAGCAAACCAATAATCCGGCATTTAAAGATTTTTGGATTGTGATCCATGCTTTACATATTCGTGCATTAAAACTTATTGGTTTGCAAAAACTTGAAGCCAATGACGTGGCACAAAAATATATTGAAAAAATGAAGGATATTTTAGGGAAATGACCACGATATATTTAATTCGGCACGGTCAGGCTTCTTTTGGTGCAGAAAGCTATGACAAGCTTTCTCCCAACGGCGAGCTACAGGCTAAGGTGCTGGGACAGTATTTCGACCGTATTTTAAAAGAAAGTCCTTATGTAGTTGCAGGCTCCATGCAACGTCATCAACAAACAGCCAATCTTGCATTGGCTGAATGCTTTCCAGAAGCACAAGTTGATACAGATAACGCGTGGAATGAATTTAATCATCAGCAAGTTTTTGCTCAGTATGAACCTCGATTTAACCAGCCGCATTTATTAAAAGAAGATGTATCTAAGCATGAAAACCCGCGTGCTTATTTATCCAAAATTTTTGAAGGTGCCATTGAACGTTGGACAGGCGGAGAATTTCATCATGAATACGATGAATCTTGGCCACATTTTAAAAATCGAGTCGAAACTGCTCTAGAAAAGTTATGCAATCAACTGGCTGAAACCAAACCGCGCTATGCTGTTGTGTTTAGTTCAGGTGGTGTTATCTCTGTTGCAGCGGGCAAAATTTTAGGGCTGAGTCCAGAAAAAACATTTGCACTCAATTGGGCCATTGCCAATACCAGTATGACAACACTGCGTTTAGTCGGAAATGAACCGCAATTACTCAGTTTAAATGAACATCATTTTATAAAAGCAGTTGATCCAAATTTATTAACTTGGATCTAAGATAAACAAAGGAATTATCATGGCTAAAACAATTTTAATTACAGGTGCAAGCTCAGGGATTGGTGCAGGAATGGCACGCGAGTTTGCACAAAAAGGCTACAACTTAGCCATTTGCGCACGTCGTTTAGAGCGTCTAGAAACGCTAAAAAATGAACTGGAAAGCCAATATGGCATCAAAGTGATTGCGAAAACCCTCGATGTCACAAATTACGATCAAGTGTTTGAAGTGTTCCGTGCCTTTAAAGCAGATTTTGGCAGTATTGACCGTGTTATTGTCAACGCAGGTGTCGGTGAAGGTCGTCGTATTGGTAAAGGTAATTTTGAAATTAACCGCGCCACAGTTGAAACTAACTTTATCTCTGCTTTGGCGCAATGCGAAGCTGCGGTTGAAATTTTCCGTAGCCAAAATGCAGGGCATTTGGTGGTGATTTCGTCGATGAGTGCTATGCGTGGTATGCCTAAACATTTAACGGCTTATGGTGCAAGTAAAGCAGGTGTTGCTGCTCTAGCTGAAGGTATTCGTGCAGAGCTGATTGATACCCCAATTAAAGTGACGACTATTTTCCCTGGTTATATTCGTACGGAGATCAATGAAGGTGCGAAAAAACTGCCATTTGAAGTCGATGAAAAAACTGGTTCACATCTTTTAGCAAAAGCCATTGAGAAAGCACCGGTTAAAGCTTATGTACCACAATGGCCCTGGTTGCCTTTAGGTCTTGCAATGAAAGTATTGCCGTTGAAAATTGTGAATAAATTGGGTTAATTCTTTATATAATAAAAAAGCTCCAATATTGGGGCTTTTTTATTCTCAAATGATCTTCACCTTCCTCTGTAGGTTAAAAAGGAATACATAAAACCTGTGATCAAAAGACATTAAAAGCAGCCGATTTTGCAAAGAAAAATTGGAGTAATTACTCAGATTATTTATAAATAAGATATTGAAAATAAATAAAATGTTGAATATTTGAACAGACGATGATTTGTTCTCAAAATAGCGATTTCCTTTTTTTTAATTTGCTTTAATGTACAACTGTTCATTAATTTTTAGGTTTGTACTATGTCTATGTCTTCCGATATGACAGATCAACAGCGAATTAACAAAGTCAGAACTGTCGTAACGAAAGCTGGTGAAGACTTACGTCAGCAATATCCCATTTTAAAACATCAAAACTTTATAGGCGCAGCCATCCTTATTTTTGCGCTACTGGGAATGTTGGGTTCAGCTTGGGCGTTTGCTGTTGGCATTTTACCGGCATGGGCTTGTGTGATTTTGGTGGCGATGTTTGCTTCACTGACACATGAATTAGAACATGACCTGATTCATTATATGTATTTTAAAAAGACGCCATGGGCTCACCATCTCATGTTGGCTTTGGTTTGGTTAGCACGTCCCAATACCATTAGTCCTTGGGCACGTCGTCGTTTGCACCTCAATCATCACAAGTATTCAGGTTCCGAATACGATTTGGAAGAACGGGGCATCAGTAATGGCATGCCGTGGGGATTGCGTCGTCTATTGGTCATGAGCGATCAATTGATGACGGTGTATTTGCGCCCATTTCAAATGTTCAAAATGATTGGGAAATTCATTGAAAAACAACCTGAAAAAGAACGTAAAACTGCATTGTTCTCTCAACTGACTGGTTTTTTTCCTTTAAGTTTTATTTATTACGGCATTTGGTATGTATTTGTCATTTATCATGTGGTGAATGGTATTGCTCCAATGTTAGGACAAAGTATTAGTTGGTCAGTTAATTTAGTAAAGTTAATTCCGACGATTAATTTTCTTGCTGTAGTTTGGATTATTCCGAACTTTATACGCTCTTTCTGCTTACAATTTATCAGCTCAAATATGCATTATTATGGTGATATTGACCCACGCGATGTCATTAAACAAACTCAGGTGTTAAATCCGTGGTGGTTGTTCCCAATGCAATTGTTTTGCTTTAACTTCGGTTCGACCCATGCTATCCACCATTTTGTGGTCAAAGAGCCGTTTTATATTCGTCATCTAACGGCAAAAACTGCACACCAAGTCATGCGTGAGGTTGGTGTACGTTTCAATGATTTTGGAACCTTTAAACGCATAAACCGCTGGAATTAAATCAGTACCATCTTCAAAAAAAGCCCTCAATTGAGTAATGCCAGTCAGTTAAGCAAATTTTAGTAAAATGTAGTAAAAATGAGTGTATGTGAATACGCTCATTTTTTTATGTCTTTATCTGAACATTTAGAATCCACTCTTGAACATTCTCTCCCATCACT
>NZ_VOZA01000005.1:0-145924 GCF_013420015.1 Acinetobacter sp. YH12039
TAAGTGTTGCATTCATCCATGAAAAAGTGCGCCTGCAACGCTTAGACCTACATCACAAACTCACGCATTACTTGATCTGTGAAAACCAAGCGACCACGTATGCTGTAGAAGATTTAGGGATAAAAAACATGGTAAGAAATCGAAAATTAGCCAAGTCCATTTCGGATGTGGCTTGGGGTCAATTTCTTACGATATTGCAATACAAGGCAAAATGGTTCGGTAAGAATGTGCTACAAATTGGAAGATTCGTTCCAAGTTCTAAAGCATGTTCATGTTGTGGTTATACTATGACAAAATTGCCACTAAGCATAAGAGAATGGCAATGTCCTGACTGTGAAACAGTGCATGATCGTGATTTGAATGCAAGCTTGAATATACGCAATTTCGCTTTAGCTGATGCACTAGGACATAGTGCTGTATAAAGAGTTCCTGTACCGCCATACTGTCAGCGCAGTGCGGTATCGAAAGGTGCAATCTCTAAGATTGCATGGGTCGCAAAGATTCCCCCACCATAGCTCTTAGCTTGGTGGTGGGAGTATGTCAAGACGATCTTATTGGGATGAAATTAAGGGAAAATTATGGGCAACCACTTTTGGTCGCCTAGTTATTGCATTGTATCTTGTGGTGGTGCAAGTTTAGAAGTTGTTAAAAAGTATATCGAAAACCAAAGAATACCAACTTCTAAAAAAAATGCAAAAAAATCCATGTCATTAAAAAAGAGCTAACCAGCCCTTAAAAGAGCGAGAATGCGCTCTTTATGCATGTTCAACATTGAATGATCAGGCGTTTTTAGTGTTTTTTAGAAGACAGTGGGGGAACTGGTCTAAAACAATAGCTTGGGCAGCATTAATATGCTGATGTCGTTATGAGTTGTTACCAGAGAAAATGGCTTGAACAAAACGAGAAAAACTTTGGTTTTGTGATGCAAAGAAACTTTGAGTCGGTGCAGCTTTAATAGATGTAAATACTTTTAAATTATCGTCTGTACGGCCTTTACCTTCAGATTTTTGCTGATTAATCGCTTTTTCGATCAATGAGGTACGTTCAGCAGGCATCGTAAGTTTGTTATTCGATGCGGTGCTGGTTGCAGCACACAAAGCAGTCTGTGCAGTAACGCTTAAACTTAAGCCTAGGCATAGTGCGTATGAAAATTTCATGTCCAAATCTCCCCCTAGTTTTGGTGATGGAACTTTTTATTTGCAAAATAGTTTTAATATTTAGACTACGATTTAACCATCTTTTGTAATTAAAAAGTAGAACTACGTCACAAATTTTACAAGAAAACTAAAAAAGTCTGTACTAGGATTACCTAAATAGACTGTTTTCTCCAGATTTTTGGATGTTTTAGCAAACAACTATGAAGATAGCATGGAGATCGCTTTTGATTGTTGCTATATTAGCAGAATTAAAGCTTTAAATACGTTATTTTTAGATATCTTTAAAACAGAAATAGATTTGAATTTATATTTTATATAACTGATTGTTAAAGTTATTTTTGATTTATATAGTGCTCTCAAGATCAATTTGAGTTTGAGCAGATGAAAAAAATAATAGCATCGGGCATTTTCGCTTTGTTGGGTGGGGTATCGGTACAGGTGTATGCCGCAAAAGATTTATTAAATGTCTCATATGACCCAACACGTGAGTTTTATCAGGAATATAACCTAGAATTTGGACAATATTGGAAAAAACGTACAGGACAAGAGATTAATTTTAAACAATCTCACGGTGGCTCAGGCAAACAAGCTCGTGCAGTGGCAACAGGTTTACAAGCAGACGTTGTCACTTTGGCATTGGCCAATGATATTGATGAAATTGTGGCGACCGGACAAATCAATAAAAACTGGCAAAAACAATTTCCACATAATTCTGCACCGTATACATCAACCATCGTATTTTTGGTGCGCAAAGGTAACCCGAAAAAAATTAAAGATTGGAATGACCTGACCAAACCGGGCGTTGAAATTATTACGCCAAATCCAAAAACAGGCGGCGCACCGCGTTGGATCTATTTATCAGCATGGGGATATGCTTTAAAACAACCGGGGGGCAATGATGCCAAAGCCAAAGAATTGGTGAAAAAACTCTATAGCAATGTCAAAGTTTTGGATTCTGGCGCGCGTGGTTCACTCACGACCTTTGCTGAGCGTGGTATTGGAGATGTGTTGCTGTCTTGGGAAAATGAGGCACTGTTAGCGACTCACGGCTTAGGCAAAGATAAATATGACATTGTTTATCCGTCTATTTCGATTTTAGCCGAACCTTCGGTGGCAGTAGTGGATAAAACTGTCGACAAAAATGGTAATCGAAATTTGGCGAAGGGTTATTTGAACTATCTATATTCACCTAAGGGCCAAGAGCTGGCAGGTAAATATTTCTTCCGCCCTCGCGATGCAAAAGCCACTGCAAAGTACGCTGCTCAATTCCCGAAAGTTCAAACCTTTACCATTGATAAAGTGTTTGGCGGTTGGGCTAAAGCGCAAAAAACACATTTTGTGAATGGTGCGATTTTCGATCAAATTTATAGTGAAAAGAATAAAGAGTAAGTCTGTAAATAACGTTGAGTGGTGTAAAACGGATAATTTAGATTATCCGTTTTTTGCATATGTAATGCATAAAAATCTATACATAGGGAATAAGTAGATTGTTTTTGTGTATTTTAATATGAAAAACAAACAATTAAATTCGCTGCGTTAGTTGTATCCAGCAAAGGGTCTAAACTTGCTGCAATTGCGATTTATGACTTTATTTCATATATTTAGCAGTATTGAATATAAATTTATGCTGGCTGTTATGAAAACTCAATTTAAGGCGTGGCTCAGTGCTGCGTTGCTTGCCACTGGTGTTGCTTTCTCAGCGTCTGCTCAGGCCGCTGATCGTGAATTTTTAAACGTTTCTTATGATGCAACGCGTGAATTTTATGACGAATTTAATAAGTCATTTGGTGCATATTGGAAAGAGCGTACCGGTAAAACGGTTGCATTTAAACAATCACATGGTGGTTCAGGCAAACAAGCCCGTTCCGTGGTTGATGGCTTAAAAGGTGATGTTGTGACTTTGGCGTTGGCCAATGACATCGAAGAAATTGTGAAGTCTGGTCAGATTCAACCAGGTTGGCAAAAAGAGTTTCCACATAACTCAGCGCCATATACGTCAACGATTGTCTTCATGGTGCGTAAGGGCAACCCGAAACATATTAAAGATTGGTCTGATTTAACCAAGCCGGGCGTACAAATTATTACCCCGAACCCGAAAACTGGCGGTCTCCCACGTTGGGTTTACTTGTCAGCTTGGGGTTATGCTTTGAAACAACCGGGTGGTAATGAAGCGAAAGCCAAAGATTTCGTGGGTAAAATGTACCATAACGTAAAAGTAATGGACTCTGCGGCACGTGCATCGATGACTACATTTGCAGAACGTGGTATTGGTGATGTGTTATTGACTTGGGAAAACGAAGCTTTAGTTACTCAAAAAACTTTGGGTAAAAACAAATTTGATATCGTGTATCCATCGATGTCGATTTTGACTGAGCCTTCAGTGGCGATCGTGGATAAAACTGTCGATAAAAATGGTAATAAATGGTTAGCTCAAGGCTATATCAATTATCTTTATTCTCCATTAGGTCAAGAAATGGCGGCTCGTCATTTCTATCGCCCACGTAATGCAGCAGTTTTAGCAAAATATAAATCACAGTTCCCGCCATTAAAAACATTTACTATTGATGAAGTGTTTGGTGGTTGGGCAAAAGCTCAACAAACACATTTTGTGAATGGTGCGATCTTCGATCAGATCTACAATAACAAGCGCTAATACATCGAAATCTAGGATTTGAGATGTTCAAAGACCTCCTTCGGGAGGTTTTTTAATGGATGGCAAAAAATAAAAACGGTTTTCTCTATGGAAAGTAATATTTCTGTACAAAAAGACGTTTGGAGCTTTGCTAAAACAAGGTAATAATGTGCAGTTACATTTTTAGCTGTGTTGAACGAACCCTTATGTCGCATATTTCTGTATTACTTCATGAAACTGTTGATGCTTTACTGGCAGATCGCAATACAGGAATTTTCGTAGATGGCACATTTGGGCGTGGCGGTCATACGCGTTTATTACTGTCTAAATTAGATGAAAATGCACGTGTTTATGCCTTTGATAAAGACCCGCAAGCATTGGCTGTTGCCGCAGAATTAGAACAAGAAGATGCGCGTTTTAAAATTATTCACGCCAGTTTTGCAGACTTAAAAGAAGAACTGCGTAGTCGAGGTATCGATTTGGTCGACGGTATTATGGCGGATTTAGGGGTATCATCTCCACAGTTAGACCAAGCAGAGCGTGGCTTTAGTTTTATGAAAGATGGCCCACTTGATATGCGTATGGACAACTCACAAGGCCCAACAGCCGCAGAGTGGTTGGTTGATATTGAAGAAGAAGATTTGGCCAATATTATTTTTAAATATGGTGAAGAACGTTATAGCCGCCGTATTGCCAAAGCGATTAAAGCGGCAGGGTATATTGAAACCACAGCTCAATTGGCCGAAATTGTGAAAGTTGCCCACCCAAAATGGGAAAAAAATAAACATGCAGCGACACGAACTTTCCAAGCAATTCGTATTGCTATTAACAAAGAACTCGACGATATTGATATCTTCTTACCTCAAGCGGTGGATATGCTGAAACCTGAAGGCACTCTTGCAGTAATCAGTTTCCACTCTTTAGAGGATCGTTTAATTAAACAATTTATTCAAAAAGAATCTACACTTGCAGAAGACACAGGTTGGGGTTTACCACAAAAACGCGAAGATACCCGCCGCTTAAAAAAAGTGTCACGAATTAAAGCAAGTGAAGAAGAAGTTAAAGCCAATCCGCGATCTCGTAGTGCTTGGCTTCGTGTGGCAGAGCGTTTAGCTTAAAAGGCAAAGAATGAAAACCGAAGCAATCGAAAAAAACTCTGATCAATCGCAGTCGAAGAAAATCATTACATATGGCATTTTATTGCTCTTGGTTTTTGTGAGTGCGATTATGGTGGTCTTTCAAGTCTTTGAATATCGCCAAGATTATCGTCAATTGAGTACCTATATGCGTGAAAGGGATGACCTCAACGCAGAATGGGGACGTTTGCTGATCGAACAACAAACTTTCGGTGCAACAGCCCAAATTGGGACACGTGCAGTTACCCAATTACGCATGTATTCGCCTCCTATTGCACAAACCGTTGTTATTTCATTGCCACAAACTCCAGAACAGAAAAAATAGGCTGCCGGTCACATGGTTGAAAAGAGAAACAAACAAACTCCGCGTAAGAAACAGCAGTCTGTTACTGGTCGTACAGCCATTTCGGTGGAGATGTGGCGCTATCACTTGATGTGGGCAGTGGTTTTGCTGTGCTTCATTGCATTGGTGGGGCGGGCTTTTTATGTACAAATCATTAATAAAGACTTTTTACAAAATAAAGCCAATGCTAAAATTTTAAGAACTGAAACCTTAAAAGCCATGCGCGGTGTCATCTATGACCGTCACGGTGTGCCTTTAGCGATTAGTACCCCGATCATGAAAATCGTGATCGATCCACGTGATTATTTTGACAATAAAAAACTCTTTGAAGAAACCACGGCTGAATTGGCTAAAGATCCAAACAATCGTAAATTAAAACGTCAATTACCTGATAAAAATCTAAGCTTAGATGAACTTGCCGATGCTGTCGGTATGGATCGTGCTGAACTGAAACGCAAAATGAATGAGCGTCCACGTTCACGTTATTTGGTTTTAAAGAAAGAAGTACCGCCGCAACAAGCTGAATTGATCATGAAACGTGACTTTCAGGGCGTATATACTGAGAAAAACTATAAGCGCTACTATCCACAGCCTCAGCCAAACTCACAAATTATTGGCTTAACCAATAGTGAGGGCATGGGTATTGAAGGCTTAGAAATGCAACTGAATGAACGTCTTTCAGGTGTTGATGGTGCGCAGCAAATTGTCCGTGATAAAAAGGGCAACCGTGTTAAAGACCCTGAGATTGTGAAAGAAGTCGAGTCGGGCGAAAATATCACGCTCAGTATCGATTCACGTTTGCAATACATCATGTACCGTGAGTTGACCGCCGCAGGGGTGGCCAATAATGCACGTTCTGCAACCGCGATTGCCGTGGATGTCAAAACAGGTGAAATTTTGGCGATGACCTCTTGGCCGTCGTACAACCCGAACGATAAAAAAGGCGTTTTAAATAAAGATGCCATGCGTAACCGTGGTGCGATTGACTCTTTTGAGCCAGGTTCAACCATGAAGCCAATGACCGTGGCAATGGCGTTGGAAAGCGGCAAATACACGGCAAATACAGTTGTAAATACCACACCGGGTTCAATGCGCGTTGGGAATCATACTATTCGAGATACGCATAACTATGGTCCTTTGACTTTGGGCGGCATTATTCAAAAATCGTCTAACGTTGGTGTGGCAAAAATCGCTTTATCTCTCCCTTATGAAACATTGCCGACCTTCTATCAACGTCTTGGCTTTGGTCAACGTTCAGCGGTGAAATTCCCCGGTGAAAGTGCTGGTCTGATTTTACCAAAGAGCAAATGGAATGTGTCTGAAGTAGCGACTATGGCTTATGGTTATGGTTTGAACGCTACAGTACTCCAACTGGCGGATGCTTATGCCATGATTGCCAATAAGGGCGTCAAAATGCCACTGAGCTTGTATAAGCTTGAGGAACAGCCGAAAGGTGAGCAGATTATTGACGCTAAAATTGCCGATCAAGTGCTTTTAATGATGGAAGCGGTGACTTTGCCAGGTGGTACGGCACGTCAAGCCAATATCCCGGGTTATCGCGTGGCGGGTAAAACTGGTACAGCACATAAATTACGTGCAGACCGTAAAGGCTATTCGACTTCAGAATATCGAGCACTCTTTGCCGGTGTTGCACCAGTGAGTGATCCACGTTTGGCCATGATTGTTGTGGTGGAAAACCCAACAGGTCAGTATTACGGTGGCCTGGTGGCTGCACCCGTTTTTGCTCGTGTAATGCAAGAATCTTTACGTTTAATGAACGTACCTTTAGATAAACCTTTAGACACTCCTAAGATCCAGTAATAGGTGATGAATGAAAATTACGTTTCAAGATCTATACACCGTTGAACAGCCCGCTGAATGGATGTCGCAATCCTTTCAGGGCTTCAATCTGGATAGTCGCAAAGTTACAGCAGGGCAAATATTTATTGCCCTGACTTCGTTTTCGCAACCTGAAAAAACAGCACAATTTGCACGTGCAGCGTTAGAGAATGGCGCGTTGGCTGTCATTTCAGAAACTGATTTGGGCTTGGATCAAAGTGTCGTGATCGCGGATGTGCGTCAATTGATGGGGCAGTGGCAAAAGCAATATTTACAGGCAACTCAACCAGCTCAAGCTGCACGAATTTTGGCAGTGACGGGTACCAATGGTAAAACCACGATCTCTCGTTTAATCGCTGAATTACTCATGCTGCAAGGCAAAAAATGTGCAGTGATGGGAACCACTGGTAACGGAATTTTACCGAATTTAGAAGCCTCTTCTCACACCACTTTAGATGCGTTACATATGCAAAATGCGTTGCATACCTATGCACTTGAAGGTGCAGAGTTTGCTGCCATTGAGGCAAGTTCGCATGGCTTAGAACAAGGTCGATTAAATGGCTGTGCAATTGAAATTGCCGCTTATAGCAATTTAAGTCGTGACCATTTGGATTATCATAAAACCCTTGAAGCCTATGCTGAAGCGAAATCACGTTTGTTTCAGTTTCCATCGCTCAAAGTTGCAGTCATCAATCTCGATGATGAACATGCAGAAGTGATGCTGAATGCCGCACGCCAAAACCCGGTTCAGCCTAAAATTTTGACTTATTCAACGCGTCAGGCTGCGGATTATCAAGTGACGGATATTCAATACAGCTTAACGGGCGCACAATTTAAATTGCGTACTGCTCAAGCTGAATTTGTGGTGCAAAGTCCATTATTGGGACACTTCAATATTGAAAATATTGTGGCGAGCTTAATTTCAGCGGAGCAAGCGGGTTTTGACTTATCTGCCTTGATCGCAACTGCGCCCGAGTTAAAAGGTGCACCGGGTCGTATGCAAGTGATTCGTGATGATGAACGCCTGTTTGTGGTGGATTATGCACATACACCAGATGCTTTAGTTCAAGTGTTACAGACTTTAAAACGTCATGTATCGCAACAGCTATGGGCGGTGTTTGGCTGTGGTGGTGATCGTGACCGTGGTAAGCGTCCATTGATGACACAAGCGGCATTAAACCATGCAGATATTGCGTTGATTACCTCAGATAATCCACGTACTGAAAACCCAGAACAAATTTTTGCAGATATGAAGGCTGGTATTGATTTCACTGGAAAAACTGTCCATGAAATCCATGACCGCCGTGAAGCGATTAAATTCGCAGTCAACCATGCGCAAGCGGGTGATATTGTGGTGATTGCTGGTAAAGGCCATGAAAACTATCAAGAAATTGATGGAGTTCGACATTGGTTTGATGATGTGGTGGAAGTGAAATCAGCGATTGATTCACAGCATCACAACACTGACTCGGCTTATCCAGCGCAATAGGAAACAGATATGCATACTTCAACGACCAGTACGGTTCCATTAGAACCATGGACTGCCGAACAGTTGGTTCAAGCGACACGAGGTCACTGGCATAATAATCAAGCGCCGACAGGTCCTGTGAAACGAATTTTGACCGATTCACGTCATGCAGAGCAAGGCGATACTTTTCTTGCCCTGAAAGGTGAACGCTTTGATGCGCATGACTTCCTTGCTCAAGTGGCTGAAAAGGGTTGTGAAATTGCCATTGTGAGTCATCCGGTCGATGTGGATATTTGTCAGTTGGTGGTTGCAGATACACGTTTGGCGCTTGGACATTTGGGTGCATTTCGTCGTGCCCAAAACCCAGCTTTAAAAGTCATTGCCTTGACAGGAAGCAGTGGTAAAACCACAACCAAAGAGATGCTCGGGAGTATCCTTTCTCGTCTTGCACCAACATTAATTACGCGCGGTAATTTAAATAATGACCTTGGTGTGCCGATGATGTTACTTGAGTTGCGTCCAGAACATCAGTATGCCGTGATGGAGCTTGGTGCCAGTCATAAAGGTGAAATTGATTACACCTCAAATTTGGTACAGCCTCAGGTTGCCGGAATTTTAAATATTGGCACCGCTCATATGGGTGAATTTGGTGGGCGTGATGGCATCTGTCGTGCCAAGTCTGAAATTTATGCACATATAGCGAAAACAGGAACTTCGATTGTGCCTGCGGCAGATGATTTTACAGATGCCATTCGTCAAGCTGTGCAAACTGAGCAAGTAATGAGTTTTGGTCAGGGCGGGGATGTCTTTGCGACTGAGACGGAGCTTCAGGCTCAATCTTCACGTTTTATCTTAAATACGCCACAAGGTGCACGTCCTGTTCAACTGCCATTTGCTGGTGAACATAATGTGCAAAATGCCACTGCAGCCGCAGCTTTCGCATTATCGATTGGTGTGAGTTTAGATGATATCGTTGTGGGGCTTGAACATGCGACAGGTGCCAAAGGCCGTCTAAACTTTATTCAGCATAAAGATTATTTGTTTATTGATGATACTTACAATGCAAATCCAACCTCAATGCGTGCTGCTGCTGATGTACTTGCGCAGCAAGATGGCATCAAAGTCATGGTCATTGGGGATATTGGTGAGTTAGGTTCATCTGCTGCACAGCAGCACTACATGTTGGGACGTGATCTTGTCTCACACTCTGGTCTTCAATTTGTCGTTGCTGTCGGTGAGTTTTCACCTGCTGTGCAAGAAGGCGCGCGCAGTACACAATATGGTAAAAAATTACAGGCCTTTCTTACTCAAGAACAGGCTTTACCGTTATTAATTAGTCTAGTCAAAACACATCAGCCTCAGTCCATGAGTTTCCTGTTTAAAGGTTCTCGTTATACCCACATGGAAACTTTGATGGCTGAATTGATGGAGAAACTTTAATGCTGTTATGGTTATTTGAGCAGCTTGCGGGTTATCACAGCTCGTTTCAGGTTGTTCGTTATTTAACGCTTCGTTCGCTACTCAGTGTCTTAACGGCATTGGCCATTGGTCTGTTGCTTGGACCTGTGATGATCCGCAAATTGCAAGCTCTCAAATATGGTCAGGCAGTCAGTTCATTTGCACCTGAAAATCATGCCAAAAAAATGGGCACACCGACTATGGGCGGTGTGTTGATTTTACTGTCTATTGGGATTTCAACCTTACTTTGGGCCGATCTTTCAAACCCTTATGTATGGATTGTACTTGGCGTTATGGTGATCTTTGGTGCTGTTGGCTGGGCCGATGACTGGATTAAAATCCGTTATAAAGATAATGCCGGTCTACCTGCGAAGAAGAAATTCTTTTGGACTTCTGTGGCATCGTTAGGCGCCGGTATTGCGCTCTATGTGATTGCGACACAGCAAGTAAACCCAGTACATACCTCAAATATGTTGGATCTGCTGATTCCATTCTTTAAAGAAATTAGCATTCCGTTGTCTATTATTCCACTCGGTATTGGCTTTATTGTCTTTACTTATTTGGTGATTAACGGCGCATCTAATGCTGTGAACTTAACCGATGGTTTAGATGGCCTAGCAATTATGCCAATCGTTCTGGTTGCCGCAGGTTTAGGTGTATTTGCTTATCTGGCTGGTGATGTTCGTTTTGCCGATTATTTACATATCCCTTATGTGAAATACGCATCTGAACTTGTCGTGATCTGTGCGGCAATGATCGGTGCTGGTTTGGCATTCTTATGGTTTAACGCACATCCTGCTCAAGTGTTTATGGGTGATGTCGGTGCCTTATCTCTAGGTGCGATGCTCGGTACGATCGCAGTCATGGTTCGTCAAGAAATTGTTTTTGCCATTATGGGCGGTGTCTTTGTGGTTGAAGCTATTTCTGTTTTCTTGCAAATTGGCTCACTGCGTATGCGGAACAAGCGTGTATTCTTAATGGCACCGCTGCACCATCACTATGAGAAAAAGGGATGGCGTGAAACTCAGGTGGTGATTCGTTTTTGGATTATCACAATTATGCTGGTAGTTTTGGGTCTAATGACTTTAAAATTACGTTAAGCAAATAAATAAACGAAACCGGCATTTGCTCCCACAGATGCCGGTTTTTTTATTTCAAAAATATAGTGGAGTAAATGATGAACCTGTTGATGTGTCCTGTATGCCGTGAAGCATTGAAACTCACAGAGCGGACATGGCGCTGTGAAAATAATCATAGCTATGATGTTGCAAAACAAGGCTATGTCAATTTACATGTGGTTCAACATAAACACAGTAAAAACCCGGGTGATACGCCTGAATCTGTACAGGCGCGTCGAGCATTTTTAAGTGCAGGTCACTATGCACCTTTGCAACAGGCAGTAGTGGCTTTGATTCAAAAGTTACGTGTTGAAAACTTGTTGGATATTGGCTGTGGTGAAGGCTATTACACCAATGCAATGCAAGCTGAAGTATTACAGTGTGTGGGTGTCGATATTGCTAAAAATGCAGTACAAGTGGCCGCTAAACTGAATAAAGAGGTGACTTGGGTGGTAGGGACAGGGGCGACCTTGCCTGTGTTAGATCACTCAATTGACTTGTGTACGAGTTTATTTAGTCCTATTCCTAAAGAAGAAATCCTTCGCGTTTTAAAGCCTGAGGGGCACTTGATGGTGGTTACACCTGCACCAGAGCATCTTTATGCTATGCGTGAAGCTTTGTTTGAAGAAGTAAAACCACATGAACCGCATAAATTTGTGGAACAACTGGCGAATGATTTTGAATTGGAAAGTGAGCAAGTGGTACAAGCGAAAATGTCACTTTCTCAGCAGGATCTCAAAAACTTAATTGCAATGACGCCTTATGCCTATAAAGTCAAAGCTGAGCGTCGAGAAGCTCTAGAAAAAAATGAACAATTTGAGTTGCAAGCGCAGTATCAAATTTATCTCTTTAAAAAGAAATAATGCATTGGAAGTGATAAAAAAGCCCTCGTTTGAGGGCTTTTTTTATGCAGTATTTACTGAACTTGATCGATGAGATGATCAAGTGCGTCCGTTTTATGCTCTGCACCTTGTGGTTTAGGCTGCATTGGTGGTGGCGCAGTCCGAGTCGGTGCAAGATTGGTTTCAGTAGACCCAGGAAGGTCGTCAAAATCATTTTGCGTAGCCTGTGGTTTTGGTACAACAGGAACAGGACGATACAGCGGTTGAGCCATCGGCGGCGTTGCTGCACGATCTTGTTCAGGTTGACCTTGAGTCGCTTTAGCTGAATTGCGATTGATTGGATTCTTGGCATGAGTGTCTAAACGCACCCAAGCTTCAGGTGTGCCTTTGAGTGATTTCGCCATAAAATCTGACCAAATCGGCAGAGCTGCAACACCACCATATTCACGACGACCTAAGGTAGAGGGTTGGTCAAAACCGACCCAAGCCACAGTGACTAATTTTCCATTAAATCCAGCAAACCACGCGTCTTTTGCGTCATTGGTTGTACCGGTTTTACCGCCTAAATCTCCGCGACCAATTTTTAAAGCCGCTCGACCTGTACCATGTTGGATCACGTCACGCAAGATGTTCGCCATATCAAAGGCCGAACTCGACTTCAAAATTCGCTGAGCTTGCTTATAGTTTGCTGCTTCAGTATCGGAAATTTTCGATTCAGCGGGCTTGTTATCCTGATTGGTGACTTCAATCACTTCATCATCTGGCGTGGTCGGATCTGCAGATTCAACTTCGTCCTTTTGATTGATACATTGAATACATGCATATTCAGGATTGGCTTGATAAATCACTTTGCCATAAGCATCTTCAATACGGCTAATAAAGTGCGGTTGAATACGATATCCACCGTTAGCAAATGTCGCATAACCTGTCGCCATTTGAATCGGTAATACCTGTGGGGTACCTAAAGCAATGGTGTAGTTACGTGGAATTTGGTTTTCTTGTAAGCCAAAATCCATAAATAGTTGGCGAGTACGTTCAATCCCAACGACTTGTAATAAGCGAACAGAGACCGTGTTACGTGATAAATATAGGGCACGGCGTAGAGGAATCATCCCTAAATACCGACCGTCAGAGTTTTTAGGCGTCCACTTGCCAATCGTAATTGGATTGTCATTGACCATGGAATACGGAGTCATGCCACGTTCAAGTGCTAAAGCATAAACAAAGGGTTTAATGGTTGAACCCGGCTGACGCCAGCCTTGTAAGGCACGGTTAAATTTAGATTGATAAAAATTATAACCACCGACAATGGCTTCAATACCACCATTATTGGGGTTGAGTGCGATCAATTGACCTTGTGCTTTTGGAATTTGTACCAAAGCCCATGAGCTTTTATCAGCATTTGGACGTAGGCGAATAATATCTTTTACTTTAACAATTTGTGAGGCTTTGCTAGGCGCATTGCCTACACTATTGGCATTGCGATAGGGGCGTGCCCAAGACAGACCTGACCATGGAACTGTCACACTACTACCGTCTTGCATCAACACTTCGATACTGGTGTTGTTGACTTTAGTGACTTCGGCAGGATAGGTGTTGGCATATGGAATAAAGTTTTTTAATGGCTCATCATGTGCTTCTGCACCGCGCCAACCATGTCGTCTATCGTAAGCTTCGAGACCTTCTTGCACTGCCTGCTCAGCATAGGCTTGGCGTTGGCTGTTGATGGTGGTGTAGACTTTATAGCCAGAATCAGTCGCTTGTTCGCCAAACTTTTCTACGAGTTCAGAGCGAACCATTTCCCCGACGTAGGGGAATTTGTTGCTGACCCCGCGGTCAGGCATATCGAGATTAATCGGTTCAGCAATTGCTTCTTGATATTCCGATTGATTGATATAACCCAATTGCAACATACGTCCTAAAATCCAATTACGACGCTCTAAAGCACGTTTTGGATTGGCTACTGGATTGTATTTTGAAGGTGCTTTGGGTAAGCCTGAAATCATTGCCATTTGAGCCAAACTCAAATCTTGCAAGCTCTTGTTATAATAAATTTTTGCTGCTGCAGCGATCCCGTAGGCATTTTTGCCCAAAAAGATTTTGTTGACATACAGCGTTAAAATTTCTTCTTTACTTAGATTTTGTTCAATTTTTCGAGCAAGGAAAACTTCGGTCAATTTACGTTTTAATGTGCGCTCAGGAGTTAGATAATAGTTTTTTGCAACCTGCATGGTAATGGTTGAACCACCGGTTTGCACATCTGAGCCTGTAATACTTTCACTGACAGCACGCCCCAATCCTTTGAAACTAATACCGCTGTGTTCAAAAAACGAAGAATCTTCCGCAGCTAAAAAGCCATGAATGAAATGAGACGGGATTTGGTCGTACTCTACAGGGACCGAAAGTTTGCCACCATATTCTGCAATCAGCTCATTATCAGCACTATAAACCTGCAATGGTTTTAATAATGGAGCCTTTTTTAAGATGGACATTTCAGGCAAAGACGGGGCAATATAGAGATACATGCCATAGAAACCCATTGGAATTGCGACCAAAATAATAATAATGGCCAAAAAAAATGGATGAACAAGGCCTGAACAAGATAGCTTTTTCATAACAAGTAAGTTTTAATAAGAGCTAATGGCAAACTAATTGGTGGTCAGTATATCCTTTCGATATACGGATTGTTAGATGAGTTATTGTATCTGTATAAAATTATAGACCAATGCTAATTAGTGGGTTAATTTTTTTGGGGATAAAAAAATAATAGGAATTATATTGTGCTCAGGTTATATCGTAAGCCAAATAAGGGGTTAATAGGAGTAGATATTAGTTCGACTTCTGTTAAGGTTTTGGAACTTTCTGTAAAGAGTGGGCGGTATTGGGTAGAAAGCTATGCTTTGGTCCCATTACCAGAAGGAAGTGTTGTTGAGAAGAACATATTGAATCCGGAAGCTGTAGGTGACTGTTTAGAGCGCGCAATTAATTTGGCCAATACGCAGACCACTAATGCAGCTTTAGCGGTTCCAACATCGATGGTGATTACAAAAATCATCGAAATGGACGCAGATATGAACGATGATGAACGTGAAATTCAGATTCGTGATGATGCTGAGCAATATATTCCTTTCCCATTGGATGAAGCGAGCCTTGATTTTGAGGTCTTGCCGGATCGTCTATCTAATCCAAATCGTGTCAATGTTTTACTTGTCGCTACGCGTATTGAAAATGTTGAAGCGCGTGCGGAAGTTATTCAGCTTGCGGGTCTGACACCAAAAATTGGCGATGTAGAAAGCTTTGCAATTGAAAATGCATTTAAAGTTTTCTCAGATACTTTGCCAATGGGTGTAAATACCGTGGGCATTTTAGATATTGGTCATAGTATGACGACCTTATCTGTCATGCAGAATAACAAAGTGATTTATACCCGTGAGCAAGTGTTTGGTGGCAAACAATTGACACAGGAAATTCAAAATCGCTATGCATTGTCTTTCGAAGAAGCGGGTCGTGCGAAAAAAACACGTGCTTTGCCAGATGATTATGATGTTGAAGTCTTAGAACCTTTCTTAGAAGCTGTCGTTCAACAAGCAGCGCGTTCTTTACAGTTCTTCTTCTCATCTTCACAGTTCAACGAAATTGACCATATTTTATTGGCAGGGGGGAATGCCAATATTCCGGGGCTTGCAAAACTACTTCAACAAAAATTGGGTTACCGCGTCACGATTGCCAATCCATTCTTACAAATGGGTTTTTCACCTCAAATTGATATTAAAAAAATTGAAAATGATGCCTCATCACTCATGGTGGCATGCGGTCTAGCATTGAGGAGTTTTGATTAATGGCAAAAATTAACTTGCTCCCTTGGCGTGATGAGCTAAGAGAGAAACGAAAAAAAGAATTTATTGCACTTTGTATTGGGGCTTTCTTAATTGGGGTAATTGGGGTTGGTTTAACATGGTTGTACTTTGATCACAAATTAAAAGATCAAGAACAAGCGAACCAATTGATTATCAGTCATAACCAAAATTTAGATGTTCAATTAAAGTCTTTGGACGGTTTGCAAGAACAGCGTAATGCCATTATTGAACGCATGAAGTTGATTCAAGGCTTACAAGGTCAACGTCCAATCGCTGTACATCTTGTAGATGAATTGGTTCGTGTGACACCTGCCAATATGTACATCACAAAATTTGAGCGTAATGGCGACAAATTTATGATCGAAGGGCGTGCGGAAAGTCCAAATACTGTTGCAGATTTACTGCGTAATTTGGAAGCGTCACCTTGGTATCGTAATGCCTTCATGAGCTCATTCCTTGTGGCTGAAGAGAAAAAAGACAAAGCGCCGACATCTGTGGTTCCTCGCGTAGAAGAATCTTATGGTGCATTTACTGTGACTGCTGATTTGGAGCAAATTGCGCAGCCGACCATTAATGATCCAGCAGCAAATGCAGGACAGTCAGCTTCATCGGCGCAAAAATCTGACGCACAAACTGCAGCAACACCAACTCCGGAGGTTGCAAAATGAGTCGTGATGAATTTGAGCAATTGAATCAAGATGCTGTTGTCATTCCGAAAAAGAAAATGACTTTTGATAAGTTTGTACAGCAGTTCAATACGCTAGATCCGAATAACTATGGTAGTTGGCCAATTTCAGTCAAAATTACCTGTTGGATTTTTATCATTATTCTTGTGGCAATTTTGGGCTATTTCTTGGCGATTAAAGGCAAGATTGAAGCTATTTCAAGTGCTAATGCGCAAGAACAAAATTTGTTGAATGAGTTTCGTGAGAAAGATTCGAAACTGCGTAATTTGCAACAATATCAGTTGCAGTTGCAGGATATGGAAGCACGTTTTAATCAACAATTAGAACAATTGCCGAAAGAAACTGAAATTCCAGGTTTGGTTGAAGATATCAACTTAACTGGTGTGAATTCTGGACTGAAATTTAAAATTATTCGTCTTGAGCCTGAAGTGAAGCAAGAATTCTTTACGGAACAACCAATTCATATTGAAGCAACAGGTGATTACCATGCCTTTGGTTCATTTGTGAGTGGTATTGCAGGGCTTTCACGGATTGTGACTTTGCATAATTTAACGATTACAGCAACTGAAAATAAAGAAAAGAATTCAGATATTCCAAAAATTGATTATGTGATTTCTGCGAAAACATATCGTTACGAAGGAAATACTGAAAGTGCTGCGAAAGCTGCAGATTCAGCAAGCACACAGGAGGCTCCAAAATGAAAATGAATAAATTGGCACTTTCTGTGATGGTTGGATTTGTATTAGTAGGTTGCGAATCACGTATTGATGTGGTCAATCAAGAGATGGCAAATATACGCAATCAAGCGCCACTAGCGATTGAGCCTGCGCCAGATTTTGTGCCTGTCGAGACTTTTAATTATGCAGCGCATTCTTTAAAAAGTCCGTTCTTGCCAAGTTCATTGGCAGCAGAACTTAAAATCATGGCGGGTAAGCGTGTTTATCCAAACTTGAGTCGTCAGCCTCAACCTTTGGAAAGTTATGCACTCGAAACCCTGAATATGAAGGGGAGTATGCGTAACCAATCTGGGCAAATTTTAGCCTTGATTCAGACGCCGGATGGTGAAGTTGAGCGTATTCAACGTGGAAGTTATATGGGGCTCAATCATGGTCGAGTGGTAAATATTACCCCGACGCAAATTGATTTGATTGAGATTATTCCGGATGGGCGAGAAGGATATGTAGAGCGTCCTAGAAGTCTCATATTAATTGGACCAGCACCTTAAGCTTAAAGGAATAAAAATGAAGAATAGTGTACAAGATTTTATTTTTGGGGATGGCAATACAATGAATCATGTGTTTCGTCAGTTTTCGATGGGGGCTGTTGCAATGGCGATGATGCAAGTTGCCAATGCTCAGGTGAGTGTAACCAATGTGGTACCAATGCAAATTCCAGGTCAAGGGACTGAAATTCGCGTGATGTTTAATGGCTTGCCGCCGCAACCACAAGCTTATCAACTCGATCAACCATCACGATTGGTTTTAGACTTTGATAAAGCACAGCAAAATTTAAAACAAAGTTCAATTCCTGTTGCAACGGCTGAAGCGAGCACTGTGGATGTGAGTTCGGATGCACAACGTGCGCGCTTAACTGTGAATTTAGCCAATGCTGGCGCTTTTACCACGCGTGTTGAAGGTAATACCTTTATTTTAAAAATCAACTCTGCACAAGCTGCAAATTATGTACAGCCTGTAGCACAACGTCAGCAACAGGGCATCTCAAATATTGGTTTCCACCGTGGTTCTAATGGTGAAGGTCAAGTTGTTGTTGATTTACTGGGTGGAAATACTCCCGTTGATGTTCAACAGCAAGGCAGTAAAGTGGTGATCCGTACTTTAGGCAATAAAGTACCTGCACATTTGACTCGCCGTTTAAATGTCAATGATTTTGCAACACCTGTTGCAACGGTGGATGCACATAATGATGGCGGTAATGGTGTGATTACCATTCAGTCGACTGGCAGCTATGAATATATGGCGTACCAAACTGATAATAAATTAACGGTAAGTTTGAAACGTCCGGAAGATAAGAATCCATTACGTCCTAAAGCTGCCAATCATTATACCGGTAAGAAGATTTCATTAGACTTCCAAGATATTGAAGTACGTCGTGTGCTGCAACTTTTGGCTGATTTCACTGAAATCAATATGGTTGCTGCTGATACGGTTCAAGGGAATATTACACTTCGCTTAAAAGATGTGCCTTGGGATCAAGCATTAGATATCGTTTTGAAAACCAAGAATTTGGACAAACGTCGTAATGGTAATGTGATTTGGATTGCGCCTGTATCTGAGTTGATTAAAGCGGAAGAAGAAGAAGCAAAAGCCTTACGTCAAAGTATGAAGTTGGCACCATTACAGACTGAATATTTAACGCTGAGCTATGCAAAAGCTGCTGAGATAGAGAAGCTGATTACGCAGTCTAAAACTGCGGGTAATAGCGGTTCGTCAAATAATAGTAATAATGCTGATGATGATCGGGGTAATTTGTTAAGTCCACGCGGAACGATTTCTGCAGATACGCGTACAAATACACTGATTATTAATGATACCGCGCAAAATATTGATCAAATTCGTAAAATGGTGGATTTGCTTGATGTATCAGTCAAGCAAGTGATGGTTGAAGCCCGTATTGTTCGCGCTTCAACAGAGTTTAGTAAAGAGATGGGTGTCAAGTGGGGCTTGTTATCACAAGGGATTAATCAAAATAATGATTTGTTGGTTGGCGGTAGTGATCAAACTTTGCGGGATTTAAAAACACCTGATGATGACGGCAAATATACTATTCAACGTCCACAAAACTTAAATGTGGATTTAGGTGTCACTAGTCAAGGTGCGAGCCGTATTGCCTTTGGTTTAATTAGCTTGTCTGACTTTATGCTGGATTTGGAACTCTCTGCATTACAAGCAGATGGTTATGGTGAAGTGATTTCTACGCCTAAAGTCCTCACTGCAGATAAGCAAAAAGCAAGTGTGCAATCTGGTGTTGAAGTTCCTTACCAGTCTGCTGAAGGTGGTGGCGCAAATGCTGTATCTAAAACTGAGTTCAAAGAAATTGTATTAAAATTAGATGTAACACCAAGTATTACCCCTGATGGCAAAGTGCAGATGCAACTCGATATTAAAAACGACAGTATTGCAGGTGTAACGAGTCAAGGCGAATTTTATTTAAATAAAAATATGCTTAACACTAATGTTTTGGTGGATAATGGAGAAACAGTAGTCTTGGGGGGGATTTTCGAGCAGGAAACCGCTAATAGACAAACCAAGGTACCATTCTTGGGTGATATTCCTTACCTAGGTCGTTTATTCCGTAAAGATTTGAAATCTGATAACAAGCGAGAGCTATTGATTTTTGTTACTCCGCGAATTGTTAATGACAGTGTTACAAGAAATCATTAATATATTTTCAATTTAACAAAAGAAATAGGTGACTCCTTGCCAAGCAAAGAGTTTGAAACCCTACCAAATATATATTTGGTAGGGCCAATGGGGGCAGGAAAAACAACCGTAGGGCGACATTTAGCAGAATTGTTAGGACGTGAATTTCTAGACAGTGATCATGAAATTGAACGTAAAACAGGTGCGACCATTCCTTGGATTTTTGAAAAGGAAGGGGAAAAAGGCTTTAGAAGTCGTGAAACGAATGTCATTGATGAGTTAACTGCAAAGAAACAACTGGTCTTGGCGACTGGCGGTGGTGCTGTGACTCAGCCCCCAAATCGTGAATTTTTAAAACAACGTGGTATTGTTGTTTATCTATATACTCCGGTGGAAATTCAGTTACAACGAACCTACCGCGACAAAAATCGCCCACTTCTTCAAGTGGAAAATCCAGAGCAAAAGCTACGAGATTTATTGGCTGCCCGTGATCCTCTTTATCGTGAAGTCGCGCACTATATTATTGAAACCAATCAAGGTGCTGCGCGAGATCTTGCGCAAAAAATTTTTAATTTAATTGTTTCACAAAATATATCTCGTTAGAAAAGGTTAAATTCATGCAAACCTTACATGTTGAACTTGGTGATCGTCGCTACCCTATTTTTATTGGTAGTGACCTCGATCCACAAACTTTACTTGAGCCTTATATTCAGGGTAAACAAGTGATGATTGTCTCTAATACCACAGTTGCTCCGCTCTATTTAAAACATTATGTAGATGCAATTGAGGCATTAGGGAAAACTGTTGCAACATGTATTTTGCCTGATGGTGAAAAGTATAAAAATTTAGAGCATTTGAATTTAATTTTTGATGCCTTGCTCGAAGCAGGCTTTAACCGCGATTGTACGGTTTTAGCATTGGGTGGGGGTGTCATTGGGGATATGACCGGTTTTGCTTCTGCATGCTATCAACGTGGTGTGTATTTTATTCAAGTGCCGACGACTTTGCTTTCTCAAGTGGATTCAAGTGTCGGTGGAAAAACTGGGATAAACCATCCACTGGGTAAAAACATGATTGGCGCTTTCCAGCAACCCCAAGTGGTCCTTGCGGATATGGCGCAATTAAAAACTTTGCCGGCGCGTGAACTTTCTGCAGGTTTGGCCGAAGTGATCAAATATGCATTGTTAGGTGATGTTGAATTCTTAGCTTGGCTTGAACAGCATATGGATGCTTTAGTTGCAGGTGATGCAACCTTGTTGGCTGAAGCGGTTTATCGTTCATGTGCTCATAAAGCGCGTATTGTGGCCAATGACGAAAAAGAACAAGGCGAACGTGCGTTATTAAACCTGGGTCATACCTTTGGTCATGCGATTGAATCGTACTTGGGATATGGTGAATGGTTACATGGTGAAGCCGTTGCAACAGGGATGGTAATGGCTGCAGATTTGTCCCAGCGTATGGGTTGGATCACTGCTGAAGATTTAGAACGTACAAAAAAAATCATTTTACGTGCACAATTACCGATAGTTTGCCCTAAAATTCCGCTAGAGGATTTTTTGGCGTATATGTCTCATGATAAAAAAGTATTGAATGGGCAATTACGACTTATTTTACTGAAATCATTAGGTCAGGCCATCATCACCAAAGAGTTTGATGTTGAGTTAATGAAACAGGCAATTTTGGCAAATCAGGCAGAGTAGGTACATCATGGCAGCGCGGCAGTCTCAATGGCAAAAAGTTCATCACTACGCATGGTTGGTGGGTGGAGTTGTGTGTCTGTTCGCTGCATTGGTTTTCTGGGCAATTACAGATACCAAAGAATTGGTTGAAGTTGAAAAACAAGCTGAAACCGAAGTGGATTTGCAAATTCAGCCAGAGAAAGTGGCAGCAATGTCCCATCTTGGTGCATTAAATGAAGAAGTACGTCCACTTGATATGACGACCCGTGTGGTTGCTACAGCTCAACATGAGCCAGAATTTCGCGGCACTAAATTTATCAATGATTCTGCCAAACTTTATGGTGTTGAATTATTTCGGGTTTCTGAGGAAGATATTTTAAAAAGTTTCTTACGCAAGCAGCCTGAGCGTCACAAATTTATTTATCTACGTCTTTCAGGTGAAGACCATCCTGAGCAATACGTCATTTTAACTGGACCATATTCGTCGCAAAATGATGCCAAAGCTGCAATGTCGAGCCTCAACATCGCTTTGCCTGCTTCAATCAAACCTGAGGTTGTTGAATTTAAACAATATCAAGCATATGTGAATGACTTAGGCACGGAAGAAATGTCGTCGAGTCAAAAGTTATATGCTGTTAAATTAAAATCTGTGCCTTTACCGAAAATTGATGAAGCTCAAATCGCCGCACGAAAAGCAGCGGCTGCAACGACGGTAACAACACCAACTAATGCAACGACAAGTACTACGGTGACTCGTCGTGATGCGGAAGGGAATGTGATTGATGTGCAAAAATCACAAAGTAGTGTAGATGCACCACGTCCAAAACCTGCACCGGTAGAACAAGAAGTAACGGATCCATTTAATTAGTTCTAAAATAGCGCAAGACCTCTTAGGAAAAGTCTAAACTGCACAGAAAAAGTGCATAAAATTAAAAAAGAACAATTTGAATTATTTGTTATAACTAAAAAATGCTTGTAATCAGCCATCTTAGGAGAAAATGCATCAAGTTGGCATATAAATTGCTTAATTGGTGCGTAAATTGAACTTTTCTCCCTGTTTTGGCGCGAAAATGATTCGATAAAAGTGCGAAGTCATTAATCCAGTCGTTATCCCTGATCTGAACTGCAAAAGCAGAAAATTTGACTTTTTATTCATGCATCAAAGGTGAATTCGGTTTATCTTAAGGGTGTGAATAAGAAATAATTTTGCTCGACAGAACAATTCATGTGAGTAAGTTAAGACGAATCGCAACAAGAAATTAGTTTGTTAAGTGCTCGAAAGAGCTGTAAAGAAAAGAAGGGTACGCTATGCACATGCCATCGCCTAATACTGTAGCTCCCGCTCAAGGTTTATACCAACCGGATGAGTTTAAAGATAACTGTGGTTTCGGTTTAATCGCCCATATGCAGGGTGATGCAAGCCATGATCTCGTCAAAACCGCAATGCATAGTTTAAGTTGTATGACCCACCGTGGTGGTATTGCCGCAGATGGCAAAACCGGTGACGGCTGTGGTCTACTCCTTGCTATGCCAAAAGAATTTTTCCGTGAAGAAGCGAAAAAACTCAGTGACATTACATTGAGTGAAATCTTTGCTGTGGGTACGGTATTTCTAAATCTAGACCCTGCATTAGCCGCACATGCAAAACAAATTTTAACCAAAGAAATCGAAGACGAAGGCTGTAAAGTCATCGCTTGGCGTGTTGTGCCAACCAATAACGATGCGTTGGGTTCAATCGCGATGCAGTCATTGCCTGCATTTGAACAAATTATCGTGAATTGCCCAATGGGTGTTTCAGAGGTTGAATTCAACCGTAAGTTGGTGATGGCACGTCGTCGTGCAGAACAACAGTTGACTGCTGACCCATACTTCTATGTAACTACTTTATGCTCAACTGTGATCAGCTATAAAGGTTTGATGATGCCAGCAGCGATTGCTGACTTCTATACCGATCTTGCTGATGAGCGTTTAAAGTCACACATCGTGGTATTCCATCAGCGCTTCTCAACCAATACATTACCGCGTTGGCCTTTGGCACAGCCGTTCCGTTACTTGGCGCACAATGGTGAAATTAATACCATTACCGCAAACCGTAACTGGGCGATGGCGCGTACACCAAAATTTGAAAACCCATTGCTGCCAGGTTTAACTGAGCTGAACCCAATTGTAAACCGTACAGGTTCGGATTCTTCAAGCTTAGATAATATGCTGGAAATCCTTGTTGGTGGCGGTATGGACTTGTTCCGTGCGCTACGCATGTTGGTTCCACCAGCGTGGCAAAACGTTGAAACTATAGATGCTGACTTACGTGCATTCTACGAATTCAACTCGAAACATATGGAAGCTTGGGATGGTCCAGCAGGTCTGGTAATTCAAGATGGTCGTCATGCGATTTGTATGCTTGACCGTAATGGTTTACGTCCAGCACGTTGGGTAATTACCAAAAATGGTTACATCACCTTGGCATCAGAAATTGGTGTTTGGGGTTATGAACCTGAAGACGTTGTATCTAAAGGTCGTGTCGGTCCAGGTCAAATTTTGGTGATCGATACCTTTACTGGCAAAATGCTCGATACTCAAGATGTGAGTAATCACCTCAAACGTATGCGTCCGTACCGTCAGTGGTTACGTGAAAACTCAGTACGTGTACAAGGCAGTCCAGAGCTGGAAGAATATTTATGTGATCAAGGCTTAAAAGGCGATGACCTGAAAGCTTCACAAAAAATGTTCATGGTTACCTTTGAAGAGCGTGACCAATTGCTTCGTCCAATCGCTGAAAGCGGTCAGGAAGCCGTGGGTTCAATGGGTGACGATACGCCAATGGCAGTATTGTCTCGTCAAGTGCGCCATGTGTCTGACTACTTCCGTCAGCAGTTCGCTCAGGTTACGAATCCGCCAATCGATCCATTACGTGAATCGATCGTAATGTCGTTAGAGACATGTCTCGGCCGTGAACAAAATGTATTTGAACAAGGTCCAGAGCATGCAGATCGTCTGATCATTTCAAGCCCAGTATTGTCAAATTCGAAAATGCATCAAATCCGTACCCTTGGTCGTAAAGGTTATGAAATTGCAGACATCGACCTGAACTATGCAGAAGATGAAGGCTTAGAAGTTGCTATCGCGCGTATTTGTGAAGAATCAGCACAAGCGATTCGCGATGGAAAAACTTTACTTGTATTGTCTGATAAGAAAATCCGTCAAGGCTTCTTACCTGCAAATGCATTAATGGCAACAGGCGCGGTTCACCACTATTTAATCAATGTGGGGCTACGTACCGATGCCAACATCATTGTTGAAACTGGTTTGGCGCGTGATGCGCATCAGTTTGCGGTGATTCTTGGTTTCGGTGCGACTGCGATCTATCCATACTTGGCTTATGATGTGATCAATGACTTGATCGCAAAAGGTGAGTTGCTGGGTGACCCAATCCATGCGCAAGCTAATTTCCGTAAAGGCATTGAGAAAGGTTTG
Source organism: Acinetobacter sp. YH12039 (assembly GCF_013420015.1). Lineage (NCBI taxonomy): Bacteria > Pseudomonadati > Pseudomonadota > Gammaproteobacteria > Moraxellales > Moraxellaceae > Acinetobacter > Acinetobacter sp. YH12039. The sequence continues at coordinate 25,070 of NZ_VOZA01000005.1, forward strand.
CTGAAAGTCCTTTCTAAGATGGGTATTTCTACTGTTGCCTCTTACCGGGGCGGTCAGTTGTTTGAAGCGGTCGGCCTCTCTGATGAAGTGGTTGCAAAATGCTTTACTGGCGTACCGAGCCGTATTAAAGGCGCAACATTCTCTGATCTAGAAAATGACTTGAAAAAATTGGCAGATTTGGCGTGGAAATCACGTAAGCCAATCGATCAAGGCGGTATGCTGAAATTTGTATTCGGTAAGGAATATCACGCATTTAACCCAGACGTGATCAATGCGCTGCATAAATCAGTGCGTTCTGGTAATTATGCTGACTTTAAAGAATACGCAGAGCTAGTGAATAACCGTCCAATCGCGACGATTCGTGACTTATTCAAGTTGAAAACAGATCAATCGATTGCACTCGATCAAGTTGAATCCGTGGAAGAAATTCTGCCACGTTTTGACTCGGCTGGGATGTCTTTAGGCGCATTATCGCCTGAAGCGCACGAAGCTATTGCAATCGCTATGAATACTATTGGTGGTCGCTCGAACTCAGGTGAGGGCGGCGAAGACCCAGCGCGTTACGGCACTATTCGTAACTCGAAAATCAAACAAATTGCATCTGGCCGTTTTGGTGTGACACCTGCATATCTAACTTCTGCAGAAGTCCTTCAAATTAAAGTGGCACAAGGTGCAAAACCAGGTGAAGGTGGTCAGTTGCCGGGCGGTAAAGTGAATGGCTTAATTGCACGTTTACGTTACTCAGTACCGGGTGTGACATTAATTTCTCCGCCGCCGCATCACGACATCTACTCAATTGAAGATTTATCACAGTTAATTTTCGATTTAAAACAGGTTAACCCACAGGCGATGGTGTCCGTTAAGCTGGTTTCTGAGCCGGGTGTTGGTACGATTGCGGCAGGTGTAGCAAAAGCATATGCAGACTTCATTACCATTTCTGGTTATGACGGCGGTACAGCGGCTTCTCCACTTTCTTCAATTCACCATGCAGGTTCTCCATGGGAACTTGGTCTATCTGAGGCGCATCAGGCGCTTCGTGTGAATGACCTGCGTGGCAAAGTCCGTGTACAAACTGATGGTGGCTTGAAAACAGGTCTAGACGTTGTGAAAGCAGCGATTCTTGGGGCTGAAAGTTTCGGTTTTGGTTCTACACCGATGATCGCATTGGGTTGTAAATACCTGCGTATTTGCCATTTAAACAACTGTGCGACCGGTGTTGCAACACAGCAAGATCATTTACGTCAGGAACACTATATCGGTGAGCCTGAAATGCTGATCAATTTCTTCCACTTTATTGCGGAAGAAACACGTGAATGGTTAGCAGCGTTGGGTGTATCAAGCCTGAAAGACCTGATTGGCCGTACTGACTTGCTTGAAGTACTTCCAGGTGAAACTGATAAGCACGCACACCTAGACTTAAGCAAATTACTTGAGTCACATCCAGCTGCTGAAGGTAAAGCACAGTACTGTGAAGTACAAGGCAATGCACCATTTGATAAAGGTCTCTTGGCTGAAAAAATGGTGGCGGAAATGCTGCCGGCGATTGAAGCAGGTACAGGCGGTGAATACGGTTTCACTATTGGTAACTGTGACCGTTCAATTGGCGCGCGTATTTCGGGTGAGATTGCAAAACGTTATGGCAACCTCAGTATGGAAGCGCACCCTGTTAAAGTTAAATTAACAGGGACTGCAGGTCAGTCGTTGGGTGTTTGGAACGCAGGTGGTTTACACATCAGCCTAGAAGGTGATGCGAATGACTACGTGGGTAAAGGTATGGCGGGTGGTCGTATCTCGATCTTCCCACCGAAAGGTTCACCGTTCCAAACGCAAAATACTGCAATCATTGGTAATACCTGTTTATATGGTGCAACAGGCGGTAAATTGTTTGCAGCAGGTACAGCAGGCGAGCGTTTTGCAGTACGTAACTCGGGTGCGTTTGCCGTGATTGAAGGTGCAGGCGACCACTGCTGTGAATATATGACAGGTGGTATCGTGACTGTATTGGGTAAAGTGGGTCATAACTTTGGTGCGGGTATGACAGGCGGTTTCGCTTATGTGCTCGACCTCGACAATGACTTTGTAGACCATTACAACCACGAACTGATTGAATTGAACCGTATCTCTACAGAATCGATGGAAGAACACAAAGAGTTCTTGTGCCGTATCTTAGATGAACATATTAAAGAAACAGGTAGTGCTTGGGCGTATAAGATCCGCAACGAGTTTGACTTCTATAGCCGCAAATTCTGGCTTGTGAAACCAAAAGCTGCTAATTTGCAGACTTTGTTGAAAACAACTCAAGCTGATCCACAATAATTCCACTACTGCAGATTTGATAGGCAGGTGTAAGTGCAAACATGCTTACACCTACCCACGGAGAGAGACATGGCAGAGCGCCTAAATAATGACTTTCAGTTCCTGGATGTAGCACGCCAAGATCCAGAGAAAAAAGATCTAGTTGTCCGCAAAGCAGAATTTGTGGAAATCTATAAACCGTTTACAGCTGAAGTTGCAAAAAACCAAACACACCGCTGCTTAGGTTGCGGTAACCCGTATTGTGAATGGAAATGTCCAGTACATAACTACATTCCAAACTGGTTAAAATTGATTGCAGAAGGTCGCATTTTCCAAGCGGCAGAATTGTGTCATCAAACCAACACCTTGCCTGAAGTTTGTGGTCGTGTGTGCCCGCAAGACCGTTTATGTGAAGGCGCGTGTACGCTAAATGACGGCTTTGGTGCAGTTACCATTGGTAATGCTGAAAAATACATTAACGATACGGCTTTTGCATTGGGCTGGCGTCCAGATATGTCACACGTTAAGTGGACAGACAAAAAAGTTGCGATTATTGGTGCAGGTCCTGCTGGCCTTGGCTGTGCAGATATTCTTGTACGTAATGGTGTGAAGCCAGTTGTATTCGACAAACGTCCTGAAATTGGTGGTTTGCTGACATTTGGTATTCCAGAATTCAAAATGGAAAAAGACGTAATGAAACGTCGCCGTGAGATTTTCTCTGGCATGGGCGTTGAATTCCGTCTCAATACTGAAATTGGTACAGATGTGACCATTGATCAGCTATTGGCTGATTACGACGCTGTATTCATGGGTATGGGAACTTATACCTACATGAAGGGCGGTTTCGCGGGTGAAGATCTAAATGGTGTTTACGATGCGCTTGATTTCCTGATTGCCAACGTGAACCGTTGCCAAGGTTGGGAAAAAGATCCATCTGAATACATCAGCGTTGAAGGTAAAAAGGTCATCGTGCTTGGTGGTGGTGATACCGCGATGGACTGTAACCGTACCTCGATCCGTCAAGGTGCTGAGTCTGTTGTGTGTGCTTACCGTCGTGACGAAGAAAATATGCCGGGTTCACGCCGTGAAGTAAAAAATGCACGTGAAGAAGGTGTTGAATTCCAGTTCAACCGTCAGCCAATCGAAATCGTCGGTGAAAATGGCAAAGTCGCTGGTGTGAAATTTGTCACTACTCAACTGAGTGAGCCAGATAGCCGTGGTCGTCGCAGTCCAGAACCAATTCCAGGTTCAGAAGAGATCTTGCCAGCAGATGCAGTACTACTAGCATTCGGTTTCCGTACCAGTCCAGCAGATTGGTTTGGTGCTGCTAATATTAGCCTTGATGGTTCAGGTCGTGTTGTTGCGGCTGAAAAACAGCAGTACAAGTTCCAAACTTCAAATCCAAAAATCTTCGCAGGTGGAGATATGGTGCGTGGATCTGATTTGGTTGTTACAGCTATTCATGAAGGTCGCCAAGCAGCAGAAGGTATTTTAGATTATTTAGATGTCTAAGTTATTGTAATTCATAAGCTTAAATTAAAACAAAACCCGCACTATGCGGGTTTTGTTTTATCGAGATTCAATCGTTTGTTTTAGGTGAGAATGAAATTTGAACAATTCTGCAAACTCAATAAGCATTTGGGCTATTTAGATTCTGTGAGATCGTTCACATAATGTGATTTGGTCATAAAGAACGAGAAAATGGATGACACAGGTGACGACACAAAAATCATATCAAAATCGCCCAAAAGCCATCGGTATTACGGTACGTCGGTTAACTTTTAATCCGAAAGTGATACGCCGACATTATTTTGCAAATTCTCCAGTGATGTCACATTTGCTCACGGCGTTATCTTCAACTTTTCCGATTGGTGAACAGTTCTTTGTGCATAGTGTTCGCAATGTGCGTGACCATGTAACGGATGAAAAGCTACAAGCACAAATTGCGGCTTTTATTGGGCAGGAGGCAATGCATTCTAAAGCACATACAGAGTTCAATGATGCATGGCGACGAGAGGATTACAATTTAGATCATTTTCAAGCTTGGCTTGCACGTAAAGATCATCATGTTAAAAACTTGCACCCAAAAGTTCAGCTTGCCATTACTTGTGCATTTGAGCATTTCACAGCTTTACTTGGTGGTTATATTTTAAGGCATCCTGAAGTACTCAGTACTTTAGATGATGATGCGGTGAAACTTTGGGTGTGGCATGCGATTGAAGAAATTGAACATCGTGCAGTGGCTTTTGATGTTTATCAGCATGTATATGGTGATGATAAAATCCGCCGTTTGATTATGCGTAGTGTCACCACGGGTTTTGCCAGTTTAACTTTTTACTCGGCGACGCGTTTATTTTTACAGGATAAAAAGAAAAGTTTACCTAAAGTAGGAGGGAATGCTTTGGGTGTCTATTTGCTCGCGAAGATGTTTGTACAATTGTTACCGGAATATCTAGCTTATTACAAAAAAGGATTTCATCCGAGTGAAATTGATTACACTCAAATCGTGACCTATTGGAAAACGCGTTTAGCCAATGAATATCATCTAGATGGCTTTGTCGCTGAAACTCAATTGCCGAGTTAAAGTGTGTGGTTAACTCAGAGGACACACTGTGTGATGGATGAATTTTTTGTATTTATATAAAATAAACAAAACAGTGATGCAGTTCCGTATAGAATGGATTTATTTAAACAAATACAAATAAATAATAGAGGATTGGACACATGAATCTGATAAAACATAGTGTTTTGGCGATTGCGTTAGCAAGCACATTAACACTCACAGGATGTGGTTATAACACATTGCAAGTGAAGGATGAGGCAGTTACTGCGTCTTGGTCAGAAGTACAAAACCAGTATCAGCGCCGTGCTGATTTAGTTCCAAACTTGGTGAATGTTGTGAAAGGCTATGCCAAGCATGAAGAACAAGTACTGACAGAAGTGACGCAGGCACGTTCAAATGTTGCGGGCTTAAAAGTTGATAAAGAAGTTTTGGAAGATCCTGCACTATTCCAAAAATATCAAGAAGCTCAAGCGCAAATGACCAGTGCGTTATCTCGTTTGATTGCAGTTTCAGAGAACTATCCTGATTTAAAAGCCAATGAGCAGTTTAGAGATTTACAAGTACAGCTTGAAGGGACAGAGAACCGTATCGCAGTTGCACGTAATCGTTATATTACCACTGTACAAGACTACAACTCATACGTACGTCAGTTCCCGCAAGTGATGACGGCTAAAGTGATTGGGATGGATACGAAACCAAACTTTAGTGCAGACCAAAATGCACAAAATGCACCGAAAGTTTCTTTTTGATTAAAGTCATTTAATCAGGATGATACAGATGCTGAATTTCAGAAGAAAGCAGTCTATGTTTGATCTAACGCGAATAATGATCGCGGCATTTTTGTTGATGCTCAGTCATTTAACATGGGCTGAGGTGGCGACCGCAGTAGATACAACAGATGATGTTGTGGTTGCCACAAAGATTCTGAAAGATCAGCAGAATAACAATAAGCAAGGGCAACAAACCGCTGCAACAACAGATGTTCAGCAACCAAAAATTGTCAATGATATGGCAGAAGGTGAATCCATTCGGGGGTTGCCAACACTGAATCAACCTATTGTTGATCAAGCCAACTTACTCTCTGTTGCTGAAAAACAGCAAATCAGTCAACGTATCTTGGCTTTACATCAACAAGGAAAGGCACAAATTGGGATTGTTATTGTGCCAACGACAGGGCAAGAAGATATCTTTGGCTATGCGATGCGAGTTGCTGAAAAATGGCAACTTGGTTCAGCTAAACAAGACAATGGTTTACTGATGGCAATTGCGGTGAATGATCACCGAATTCAAATTTTGACAGGTTACGGACTTGAAGGTGTCATGCCAGATATCGTGGTCAGTCGGATCATTAACCAAAAAATCACGCCGTATTTTAAGCAGGCACAATATGCACAAGGGATTGATGCTGGTCTTGCTGAAGTTGAACGAATCCTGAATTTAGATCCTGAAGTTGCGGCAAAAGCAGCTCAGGAGTTAAAAGAACGTCAAGAACAAGCATTACGTGAACAACAAGCCAAAGAGAAAACTTTCAGTACGGCTCTATTTATACTTGTGGCTGGAATCATTGGATCATTTATTGTCGGTAAGCGTTTGAGTGCATCAACAGCAGCAGTTGCAGGTACCGTTGCTGGGTTGGTAAATGGTGCTGGATTGGTGACCAGTTTGCTTATTGGTGGTGGTATATTCTTTTTGCTCATTACTGCAATAGCACAAACCATTTTCCAATTGTTCCTTTCATCGGGTGGTGGTCGAGGTGGCGGTTTTGGTGGCGGACGAGGTGGTGGATATAGTGGCGGTGGTGGCGGCTTTGGTGGGGGAGGAGCATCAGGATCATGGTAACGACGACAGACACAACAGAAATAGTCACAACACCGAAAACAGAAGAAATCGTACAGCCGAGTTTTAAGCGTTGGTTAAAGCATGCGTGTTTTATGCCTGCAACTAAACGCTATTTTAATAAGCAAGATCAAATGGCAATTGCAGCAGCAGTTGCTCAAGCTGAACATGGACATGTCGGTGAGATACAAGTGGTGATTGAAGGGCATATTCCTGCCAATCAGGCTTATAATCAAAATACCTTGGGACGAGCGCGACAACTGTTTGCGGAACTTGGGGTGTGGGATACGGAATACAACAGCGGTGTATTACTGTACTTGAATCTATGTGAGCAGCAGGTCGAGATCGTGATTGATCGAGGGATTAAAAAAGCGATTCCTCAACAAGTATGGCAAGAAATTTGCCAAAAAATGATAGATGAGCTTAAGCAACAAAAACATCGACATGCAGTGCTTGGAGCTGTATTACAAATTGGACAAGTACTAGACCAATTTTATGATCGTAAAATAAATGATGAAAAGAATGAATTGGTGAATCATCCCATTATATTGGATTAAGCTTTGGGAATAAGATGACAAAAAATGTCACTTTATTGCACAAAATGAAACACAGAAATAACAAATAAAAAAATATTTTCTTAAATTGCTGTTTTTTTTGTCAAAATTATTATAATAAAGTTGGCACAATTGATGCTAATTATAATTAGCTTTTCTTTAAGCTTATAAATAAACAAAAAACATTTGTGGAGAATGTTATGAAATCAGTACAAAAGGGTTTCACCCTGATCGAATTAATGATCGTTGTTGCAATTATCGGTATTTTGGCTGCGATTGCACTTCCTGCTTACCGTGACTATATGCAACGTTCTTCAAACAGTGCATGTTTAGGTGAAGCGAAGGGACATATGGGTACTGCAGTTGCTGATGCTGCAGATGGTCGTACACCGAATACGTTTAAAGGTGTAGCTTGTACGGATAACGGGCAAAAGGTTAGTAAAGCTGCCTATGCTGCTGGTAGTACGATTGAATTTACCCCACAAGCTAAGGGTACAAGTGACTTATCTAAGAAAACCTTATGTAATGCAGGTACAGGTAGCTGTGCACTTGAACCATAATTTAGATTTGGTTCAGTATAAAAAGCACCTTTGGGTGCTTTTTTCTTATATTATTTAAATATTTAAAAATAAGAGCGGTTAGCATGCGTAACTGTATAGCAGTATTGGGCTTTTTAGCAGTTATTGTATCTGTATTTAGCTTAGGATTGTCTGGCGATTTCTTTTTAGATGATATGCCAAACATAACTCAAAATGTACGACTTTATGTCGATCATTTTGATTTTGATCAATTCATCTATGCTGCATTAAGTTTTCATGATGGTCATGGTGAACGTGCTTTACCCATGCTGAGTTTTGCAATTGACTACTGGCGTGCAGGGGGGATGGATCCGTTTACTTTTAAAGTGACCAATCTCTTCATTCATGTTTTGACATCCCTCATCATGTTGGGTTTTATCCGCCAATTATTATTGGCTGTTCATTGGAATACTAAACATGCGATGTGGGGTGCTTTGATTATTGGGCTTGCTTGGGCAATCCATCCAATGCAAGTATCTTCGGTTCTTTATATCGTACAGCGTATGCAGACCATTGAAGTCATGTTTATGCTTTTAGCATTATGGTCTTATCTATTAATGCGACAGAATCAACTTGCTGGAGGAAGAGGCAGAGGCTATGGTGTTCTCGCTTTGCTTGCATGGTTACTTGCATTAGCTTCTAAAGAAGATGCTATTATTTTTCCAATTTTTACACTCATTATTGAATTCACTATTTTCAGATTTCAGGCGACACAGAAAGCTGTTGAGCGTGGTTTAAAGCAAAGTTATACCCTGTTCGTTATTCTATTTATACTTGTTTACTGTTTTGTCATTATTCCACGTTATGGTTGTTTAGATACGTGTGGGCGAGATTTTACCAGTTTTGAACGTGTACTCACACAAGCGCGTGTCTTAATGATGTATATCGGGCAAATATTATGGCCTGTGCCTGATGCATTTGTATTTACCTATGATACTTATCCAATTTCACGTAGCATGTGGCAACCATGGACGACAATGACTTCTATTGTAGCAATCATGGGCTTATTGGTTTGGGCATGGATGTGGAGGCTGAAATACCCATTATTTGCATTTGGAATATTCTTCTTTTTCGTAGGACACTTTGTTTCAAGCAATGTCATTCCTTTAGAACTCGTATTTGAACATCGAAATTATTTACCTTTATTAGGAATTATTTTAGCTATCACAGATTTATTTTTAATGCTTAGACAGCAGTATTTTAGTAATAACAAATATGTTTTCTTCATTGTACCAAGTCTAGTTTTGATTTTATTTGCAGTGAGTACAACAGTACAGGCTTATACATGGGGAGATCCGATTCGTTTGGTACAGAAAATGGTGCGTTTAGAGCCTGATTCTAGACGTGCATGGATGCAATATACAGGAACGTATTATCAATTATACAATCGAACAAAACAGAAAGATTATTTGATCAATGCGGCACATGTAGCAGAACAAGCACAGCAAAAATTTCCTAATGATGTTTCACTTGCAGGTAATAGGGTGCTCTTTAAAACAATGGCAGGATTGGTAAAAGACCAAGATTGGCAAGAATACTATAAGGCTCTTAGAGCACCTGTAACAATTAAAAGTCACTGGCCAGAAAAACGCATCAGTTTATTGTTTTTAAAAAGTAATACAGAAAAAGGTCTGATCGAAGATACAGAACAAGTGATTCAAGCCTTTGAAATTGCTTTAAGTGAAGGGGTGTGGTTCGAGCCAGCAGAATATCTTGATATTGGATCATTTGTTTATCATGGCAAAGATAAAAAAAGAGCGTTGGCCTTTTTTGAAAAAGCTGTAGAAACTCACCCACAAGATTCTGAAGTAATCCAAGATTTGTATTCGCAATTGATTGAGGTAGGTAAACCTGATTGGGTTGATCATTTAAAGCTAATTTAAGCATCATAAGTATAAAAAACTCTAGGTTTGAGTACTTAGAGATAACTTGATCCGAGGGGAAGCGACATGACGCGAGGTTTTACACTTGTAGAGTTGATGGTTGTCATTGCTATTGTTGGAATTTTAGCCAGTATTGCACTACCAGCATATCGGAATTATATGCAACGAACAGCAAATAATGCATGCTTAGCTGAGGCAAAATTTTATATGAATACTGTAGTTGCAAATTTTGCAGATAATGTTACCGTGCCGCCTTATAAGGCTTCTGCATGCGAGAGTTTGAATGTTGCTCCGACAGAAACTGACTATAAGACCAATGGTACGACAACATTTGCTACTCCTATAAAAGGAACATCGTCATTGCATCAAGATGTGCAATGTCAAGTTGGTACAGCAGATTGTCATCTAATTCCTTGAGTATAATATGTTTATATCTATAGTTTTACCGGCAAAAAATGAAGCTAAAGCGATTGGTCTGACAATTCAAAAAATTCAAAAATTAGCACTGAACTGTGAAATTATTGTGGTGAATGATGGTTCAAGTGATGCAACACAACAAGTCGCAGAAAATGCTGGGGCAAAAGTTATTTCACATCCATATTCAAAAGGGAACGGTGCTGCAATCAAAACTGGTACGCGTCATGCAATTGGTGATGTGATTGTATTTATGGATGCTGATGGACAGCATGACCCAAATGATATTCCAAGATTGTTAGCTAAAATAGAAAAGGGTTATGATCTTGTTGTAGGTGCACGACAGAAAGGTTCACAAGCAAGTATAGGGCGTAGTATTGCAAATACGCTGTATAATAATCTTGCTACTTATATGACAGAGCAAAGAGTTGAGGATTTAACTTCAGGGTTTAGGGTTGTAAGAGCAGATAAATTTAGAGAATTTTTATACTTATTACCGAATGGATTCTCATACCCAACCACGAGCACGATGGCATTTTTTAGGGCAGGGTATTCGGTAGCGTATGTGCCAATCCATGCGGCAAAAAGGGTTGGTAAAAGTCATATTAGTCCTGTGAAAGATGGTATCCGCTTCTTTTTAATTATTTTTAAAATTGCAACATTATTTTCACCATTAAAAATGTTTTTACCTTTGGCTGTAAGCTTATTTCTATTGGGTACGGTGTGGTATGGTTATACCCTGTATGAATATCATCGTTTTACCAATATGAGTGCATTACTCTATACTGGTTCAGTTATGATTTTTCTGATGGGTTTAATTTCAGAACAGATCACTGCGTTAATGTATAAAGAGAAATAATTCGTGTTGCATAGTATTCAGCAGATTTGGCAAATTTTATCTCCATTAGACCGACGTAAAGTACTCTATGTGTTGATACTTGTGATGGGAATGGCATGTGTTGAATCTGCGGGTGTGATTTCAATTATGCCTTTTTTGGCAGTGTTATCTAATCCTCAGATCATTGAAACTCAGCCTCTATTATCAACAATATATACTTTTATTGGTGCTAATTCTGTCAAGGAAGCGATTGTCTATTTAGGCATTATTTCTTTAATTGTGGTGATTAGTTCTGCAATATTTAAAATGATTACCCAGTATGCTGTGAACCGTTTTGCGAGTCTGCAACGTCACTATTTTTCAACACGACTATTAAAAATCTACTTACAACAAAACTATGAGTTTTTTATTCAGCGAAATTCATCAACTTTGATTAAGAATATTTTATCCGAAGTTGATCAACTCATTTGGACTTTAATTCTTCCTGCTTTAACAATCATGTCTTATGGCCTTGTGTTATTTGCAATGATTGCTATTTTGTTGGTGTATGACCCAATAATGGCATTTGCAACAGCAAGCATTTTAGGTTTTTTCTATTCAATTATTTATATCGTAATTCGAAAAAAATTAGCACAAATTGGTCAAGAATTTAGCATTGCGAATCAACAGCGTTACCATACTTGTCAAGAAGCATTAGGTGGCATTAAAGATGTCATTATAAATGATGCAAAAGAGAGTTATATCGAACAGTTTGAACGATCATCTCGTATATTTGCTCGACATATAGCAACACGTGACACCTTGGGACAAATTCCACTTAATATCATTGAAACAGTAGGATATGGTTGTCTTATTGGACTTGCGATTTTTTTAGTACTTTTAGGTAAAAATGTTTCTCATATTTTGCCTATATTAGGTTTATATGGTTTTGCAGCTTATAGGATGTTACCAGCAGCGCAAAATATTTACCGTGCTGTATCACAAATCAAATTTTCTTCTCAAATTTTAAAAGTCATTCAACCTGAGTTTGAATTGGAAAAAAAAGAGAACGTAGTTGAATTTAAGAAAGACATTACTTTCGAAAAAGCAATTCGACTTGAAAATATTAGTTTTAGTTATCCAAACAGACCTGATCAAGAGGTGCTAAAGAATTTTAGCATAGTAGTTCCTAAAAATAGTAGTTTGGGGATTATGGGTAAAAGTGGTAGTGGTAAAAGCACGTTGATGGATATTATGCTTGGGCTTTTGACACCACAGCAAGGTAAAATTTATATCGATGATATTGAACTTACAAGAGATAATGTAGCGAGTTGGCGTGCTTTGGTAGGCTATGTGCCTCAGTTTATTTATTTAGCAGATAAGACTATTGCTGAAAATATTGCTTTTGGTGTACCCAAAGAGCAAATCGATTTTGAGCAAGTAAAAAAAGTTGCTCAGCTTGCACAAATTGATGCTTTTATAACAAATAATTTAAAAAATGGATATGATGAAGTTGTGGGGGAGCGAGGGGTTATGCTTTCGGGGGGGCAGCGTCAACGTATTGGTATTGCTCGGGCATTGTATAAAAATCCTCAAGTTTTGTTTATGGATGAGGCAACGAGTGCTTTGGATATAGAGACTGAAGAGGCAATTAATAGAGCTGTAAATTTTTTAAATGGGAAAATTACAATTATAATTATTACACATCGGAAAGATACTTTAAAAAAATTAAAAACATTATTAATTTCTGAAAAATAGGAAAATATTAGAGTGAAAATGAAAGTATTTAATTTTTTTAATAAATTGATATATTTTATTTTTAATAGAGATTTTATATTTAATAATCTTAATTTATTTTTATTTAAGATAAAGAGAAAATCTAATATATATTTTTTGGTTAATGAAGAGCAGAAATGGTCAACAGATCAATTGTATTTAGAATTAAAAAAACATTTTGATGTGAAAATTGTTTTATTGGGAAATCCATATACAGGTAAAATAGAAAATAATGTATATGATTTTTTTTCAAAAAAGGGCGATGTAATAATATACCCAAAACTTAATTTTTTTCAAAAATTAAAATTATTATTTAAAGGAGATATAATTTTTTTTCAACAACCTTGGGGTATGGAAAATAAAATAAGATACATGCATTTTTTTTGTCTAACAATATATATTCCATATAGTGCAATTACGGTTAAAGATTCTATAGACTATAATGTAGAAAATTTTCATAGGTATTTGTGGTTGTATGTTGCACAGAATGAACACGTTTTTAATTTTTTTAAGGAGTTTCAATTAAAAAGGGGTATTAATTGTAAGGTTTTAGGTTACCCTAAGTTTGATGATTTGTATCGAGAATATTTAAATGATGAAAATATATTTCATGATTTTGGTAAGAAAAAAATTATTTATGCACCACATCACTCATTGGAAAATTCTATATTAGGTTTAGGTACCTTTGATAAGTATTTTGAAATAGTAGTGAATATTGTTGGATTAAAACGTAGCTCATTTGTGTATAAACCTCATCCTAGACTAGAATATACATTAACTTGCGAGGAATTATTTTTTTCAATAGAAGATTATGAGGAATATCTTAAAAAATGGAACAATGGAATTAATTCAAAAATAATGAATCAAGGTGATTATGGTTCATTATTTTCTGAATCTGATTTTATAATTACTGATTGTTCTTCTTTTTTGATTGAGTATTTCTTTACTGGTAAACCTATTATTTGGTTAAAATCTGATAGGCAAAAAATTGATTTTAATAGTTTTGTAGAAGAGTTGAAAGAAAGTTTTTATATAGTAAATAGTTGCGACGATATATTAAAATATATTGAAATGTTAGAGAATGATGAGGATATCATGAAAGAAACAAGGGAAATACTTATTTCAAAATATAAGAAACAGATACTAGGTTCTTCAAATAATATTGTTGATTATTTATTAAATTTAAAAGGAAAAAAATGTTAATTTATTGCATTTCACTTGAAAAAGACACTATGCGTAGGGAGAATTTAAAAAATTTTTTTCCTAAAAATTACTGTAATATGAAAATAATAAATGCTATAAACGGTAAAAAAATTACAGCTGAAGAATTTTTTTTATATTCTAATCAGTTTTACAAAACTCATAAAAAAATCATTGCACCGAGTGAAGTTGGGTGTACATTATCACATATAAAAGCCTATAAAGATTTTCTTGAAACTAATGAAGAATATTGTTTGGTAATAGAGGATGATATTATCGGTAATGATGATGATATTTCAGAAATAGAAAATATAATTTTAAGTGACAGGCCAGAAGGAATTGTTTTATTTGGAGGGCAGGAAGGGGTGCCTAAAGATTATTGGAAATATGTTTTAGCAAAAAAAACTAAAAACTTATATTTAATTTCAAACTTTTCTAAGAAATTTTTATTTGGCGCATATTGCTATGTTATAAATCGTAGTGTAGCTGAAGAATTGGTTGAGATGCATAATAGGAATTTTAATTTTACAGATAATTGGGGTGATTTAATTAAATTAAATAATATGTACTTTTTTAATTTGATAAAGCATCCTCAGGATTTTATTGATAGTAATATTAATAGTGAAAGAAATTTGGTATATTCAACTCAGCATATGTTTAACAAAAAAAATATTTTAAAGTGGTTTTTATTTAAGTTTTTAAATCGAGCATACAATGAACTATATAGGTTTTTTTTGATTTTTAAAGGTTATAGAAATGTAAGGAAGTGAAATAAATATTTTTTAAAATTTTAATATGTTTGTGAGAATTATATTTTGATATTTTCAATTATTATTCCTTTTTATAATTGTGAAAGTTATATATCGGAAACTTTAGAAAATTTATTTAATCAATGTACAAATGAAGTTGAAGTTATTTTAATTAATGATGGAAGTAATGATAATAGTATAAATATTGTTAATCATCATATTAAATATACTAAAGTCAATGCTAGAGTGGTAACTCAAAAAAATTCAGGGGTTAGCTCTGCAAGGAATTTAGGTTTAAAATTAGCATCAGGTCAATATATCGGTTTTCTTGATTCTGATGATACTTTAGAGCCTTTATATTTCGAAAAAATTATTCAAGCAATTAAAAAAAATGAACCAGATATAGTTCAATTTAATTTTAATTATTGGGATTCTAATAAATATAAATCTGGCATCAAGTTACATAGTGGGGTTTATCAAACTAGTTCCAACTTATTATTAGAGATATTTAATTGGAATTCATGGTATCCATGGTCACGAGTTTATAAAAAAGAACTTTTTTCTGATATTTCCTTTCCACTAGGCTTTACATTTGAGGATCCTGCTGTAATTCCATTTTTATTTATTAAATCTAAAAAAATATTGATTTTGGATGATTATTTATATAACTATAGAGAAAACTTATCGAGTATTACTAGGGGGAAAGACAAAGAGAAAATTTACAAAAATATGTTAAGTTTGGATAATTTACTCAACACTTATTGTAAACAAAAAAATGATCTTTATAAGATTTGTTTCATACATTTTTTTCGTATTTACTTAGAATATTGTTTTTTATTTGATGGTCTAAGTGGTCTTAAGCTTGGATGGGATAAGTATAAATATTACTATTTTGAAATTACTGAAAAAGATAGAGCTTTAATTAAAAGTAAAGCTGGAAATTTGTTTATTTCTGTGAGGTATCTCTCATATTTTTCTTATTTTATTATGAAGATTGCATCTAATACTATGAGTTTATTAAAAAGAGTTTAGTTTTTTTGAAATTTCCTCCCAAGTAATAAAGTAAATTTGCTTATGAATTTTAGGTTTATTTAGTTTTAATAAGATTTTATCTTTAAGATCATTGGGATCCGAGTGTTTAGCTAAGCAGTGCTCTTTAAAATTAAGTAAATGTTTATTGAAGATTAAGCTATTAGAATTTGTAGCTACCAAGGGGATGCCCATTGAAATATATTCTCCAATTTTACATGAAGATGCATTATCTAAAAAAACTGAGTTTCGATACGGTAAAGCAAGTATATTGCAACAGGCCATTGCGGTAGGCACTATATTAAATTTAACATTACCTAAATAGTGTATAAATGAATGATCAAAGTTTAAATCTTTACGTTTTTTTCCACCAAGTAGCAAATAGATATTTCGATTTTCTTTATTTAAAATTTCTACAGCACTTATCAAATCATCAATACCACGTTCAATTTCCATACTTCCAAAATAACCAATATAAATATTGTTTTTATCTAAATTAAAATATGTTCTTGAGTGGTTTCTATCTCTAGGGTAAAAATGATTGGTATCTACTCCATTAGGAACTAACATTGTTTTCTGACATATATTTTCACTGTCTTCTTGTAATTTTTTGCTAGCAAAAAAGCATATGTCTGCTTTCTGTAATAAAAACTGATACAAGTTTTTAAATCCTAAGTTTCGATAACCACTAAAGGTGTCATATTTGTCATAAACGTCAAATACAAATTTTGATCTACATAGTTTTGATAAAATATATGCAAAGATACCTATGTAACAGTCGCCGCTTCCAACAATTGTTTTTGGCTTATTTATTAATATTATTTTGATGATATTGATAAAAAAAAGTATACTTAATACGGGTGTTGAGAGAATATTTAATGCATCATGTTGGTCATTAATTTTTTCTTTAGTATGGTAGTCAATAAGCCATAATGAAGTTGGATTTTTTTTAGACCAATAATAGGGTAACTGATAAATTCTGCCAAATTTTTCAGAATATGCATCTCTATTAGTGTAAAAGCGTTTACCAATAAAAAGAATACTCATATAGTGTTCTCAATGTGGCAGTTCAATTTTAATTTTAAATTTTCCCAAGAGAAATTTTCAGCATAAGCTTTACAAGCATGTTCATCATAATTGTTCTCAGAACTTAAAAATTGAGTTATGGCTATACTAAATGATTGATAGTCATTAGGTTCAATTAGCATACCTGTGACACCTGCTTCCACTGCATCTATTATCCCTCCTGTTTTAAAAGCAATTGTAGGTGTGCCATGAGCAGCAGCTTCAATAGCAACCATTCCAAATCCTTCAGGATCATCAGGGATATGCTTTACAGGAAAAACATGCAGGTCTGCTAAGTAGTACCAAGACGATAAGATTTTGTCATCACTAATATTGCCAACAAATAAAATATTATTGTGAATACCATGTTTTGTGGCGGTAGATAAAATCAGCTCTTTACTTTGTAGGTTCTTATTGAGTGATTGATTAGGCGTATCACCGATGATCACAAGTATTGTATCGGGGTTTTGTTTCACAATATTGACTAATGCAAGATCTACAAATTCATTTAGTGCTTTACGTTGTGTTAGCCGCCCAACAGAAATTAAAACTTTTTTATTGGCTAAATGATATTGCTGTCGAAGTTCTTCTATAAGTAAATCATTAGGTGCTAAAGGGGGGTAACTTACACCAGGGAAAATAATTGATATTTGTTCGTGTTGTATACCTTTTCTTAAACATATTTCTTTTGTTGGGGTACTATTTGCAATGACACGATCTGCTTTTCTAATCATTGGAATCCATAAAAGATTATATAACCAATGATTTGTTGCAATGTCTAAGCCATGAACGTAGACCAAACTTTTCTTTTTAAATAATTTAGCCCAAAAAACCACAATAGGTGCGGTTAAACCACTACCTGCAAAAAGCACATCTGGTTTATGTCTTAAGCAAATAAAAAATGTTCGTATAAAAACTAAAATAAGAAACAAAGGTAATGGGTTAAGTGGGGCAGCATAAAAGGTACAATTTTTTGGAGCATTATTTTTAGCTTGAGTATGGCTCAGTAATACAACTTCATTGTTTTTTGAGAGTTCGTCAGCAATATGCCAGTTCAGTCGCTCCATGCCACCAATAAGCGGTGGAAGGTTGCGTGTAACCACTAAAATTGTTTTTTGATTCATGCTGTTACTTTGAAATAATAAATCCGCATTTTTCAATCATACTCGATTTTCAATATTTTAACTGTGAAGCTAACAAGTAATTTATATTTTGTTTATTATGTCCATCAATTTAATGCTGTTAATTTAGTCATGAAACCTATTCTAGTAATAGTTGCTGCAATCTTCATCTCCCTCGCATGGCTAAGCCCTGTACATTATCGTCCATGGGTGACTTATACTGGTGAGCTTTATGCATTCATTGCATTAATCGCAATTTTGGCGATAAGCTTTAAAGATAAATTGACACTGCCGAAGCTGACACTTCCCTTGCTAGCGCCAGCATCAGTACCGCTTATAAAATACAGCTTAGGGCAAGTCTTCTTTTCTAGTATTGCACTACTCGGATGTCTCTTTGTTCTCAGTTTTGGCTTGCTATTGTTTTAATTGTTCGTGAGTATGCTATTGCAGTTACGAAATGGGCGAGTCAATAGGTTATGAAAATCAGTCTGAAAAAATAAGCACCCTGTATTTTTACTCATGGAATTAATTCATCGTAGAACATGGATAGTTTTAAAGCTATTATCTAAAAGCTATAAATGGGTAACTTGAAAATGATAATAACTTGGTATTCAGTTTTCCCACACAATTTGAGAATATACTCTTAAAATCCTAGTTTATAACTGTTATGAGCAAGAAGTTAAGCAGCTGTTACTATGTTTAAATTAACTCAAAAAAGATTAGTGTCATGAATGACTTTTAATTTTCATTTAAAAATGACATTATATAAAACAAAAAAAGCTAGTGTTTGCTAGCTTTTTTATCAATTAAATCTGACTCTGAATGTAATTCTCTATACCAACCGACTCAACCAAATCAAGCTGAGTGGTTGCCCAATCCAGCCATTCTTCTTCTTTTTCTAAAATTTCTTGCACTAAATCGCGAGTCACATAGTCTAACTGTTCTTCTGCTAGCTTAACCGCGGCTTGTATCGCTTCGATGTTCTCTTTGACTTTACGTACATCACAATTTAAGACTTCAACGGTATGCTGACCGATATAGAGCTTACCTAGGTGCTGCAAATTAGGCAGGCCTTCTAAAAATAGAATGCGCTCAATAATTTTATCAGCATGCTTCATTTGACGAATTGATTCTTTATATTCCGCAGAGCCCAGTTGCTCAATGCCCCAATCGTTAAACATCCGTGAATGAAGAAAATATTGGTTAATTGCAGTTAAATGATGATAAAGCACCTGATTTAACTGATTAATTACATCACGATTGCCTTTCATGTCTGACTCCTTAACTGCAATAAAGCTCGAACTAAGCAATATAAATTCGATATTAGAATAGAAATATCTTAAACAACAAAGTGTAATTTAGCGAGTTTTTTATAGAACAGCAAATGAAAATCACAATCAAAACAAGGCACTAATTTTCAGGTTTTAATAAATAAAAACCCGCTTAGAGTCAGAAGCGGGGGAGGAGGAATGGTCTGAGACCATTGGTTTTATAATTATGATTGTTGAAAAATTTAAAAACTTGGTTTATGCAGCAATTGCGATACGGGCTGCAATTTGCGCAACTTCATCACTGATGATCATACGTGCTTCAGGAGCACAGCGACCACAACAGGTGCCTAAATCGAGCATATCGCGAACTTCACGATAGCTTTCTGCACCATTGGCAATTGCATCTTTAATGTCTTGATCAGTAATACCACGGCACAAACAAACGTACATGAAATCAAACCAAGTGAATAAATGGGATAGGTAATATTATTGATAATTATTATCTTTTGTCAATAAAAATCATTTAAAAATGCTTTTAAGGTGATTGAGTTTTTGAATAAAAAATGTCATTTAAGTGGAAATCTGAGTAATGCTCAGATTTCCATGTGAGGCTTTTGTTCTTTTAGAATGTGATATTTAGTGAAGGGCTTAAGCGATGTTTACTAACTTATTGATTAATAATCACCACGCCATCCATTTCAACTAACGCACCCTTTGGTAGGTTTGCTACACCGAGTGCTGCGCGTGCTGGGTAGGGTTGAGCAAAGTATTCGCCCATAATTTGGTTGACCAATTGGAAGTTAGAAAGGTCAGTGAGGAAAATATTCAGCTTAGCAATATCTGCTAGCGTACCACCTACAGCTTCACATACCGCTTTTAAGTTGTCGAATACACGGCGAATTTGAGCTTCGATGCCTTCTACCAGCTCCATGCTATATGGATCTAAGCCAATTTGACCTGATAAATACAAAGTGTCGCCTACTAAAATGGCTTGTGAATAAGTACCAATTGCAGCGGGTGCATTTTCAGTATGGATTACCTGGCGGGACATCTATTTCTCCTATTATCATCACAGACACATCACATGTAAATATGCGGTGTCAGGTTAGCTGGCAACTTTCGCAGGCTCAGCAATGGCAACAGGTTGTGCCAAACGACTGATGCGTGGGAAGCCAAAATGCATTCTTAAATTACGGATAATTTCGGCAATTTGTTTACGGTTATGTACAACAATATTCACATAGGTTTTTTCTTCATGTGAGCGGACAGTCTCTACACCCACTTTCTCTTTACGGCATAGATAGATCAGTTCTGAAATTTGCTCATCATTTAACAGCATGTTTAAGCATAAATAGGCTGTAAAACTAATGTCTTCACTGTCTTCTGTAGTCCAGTGTAAAGGCATGATATTTTCAGGATGTAAATGTTGTTCATGCAATAAATTATGACAACGTGAACGGTGCACAATCAAACCACGACGTGATAAATGCCCTTGTATTGGATCACCTAAAACCGGGTTACAGCAGTGCGCATATTTGACGTCGACACCATCAGTGCCCAAGATTAAGCGTGCAGAGTTTGAAGTCTGAATGGTATCTTGAGCATATAAATGATTAGCAACCAATTGCGGTAATAAGTCACCCACGGCAATCTGTTCAAATAATTGTTCTTTATCATTTAAATGACGCCAATTCAGCACATTTTCCCAATCGGCTAATGTTAAATCACTCACAGAACGGTTAAAGAGCTTTAATGCACGATTTAAAGCTTGCTGACCAACTAAGCGTTGTTCGTCTTGGTCTTGGTCACGTAGGATGTTTTGTAATGCGCGACGGGCTTTTTGGGTATTAATAAAGCTAAGCCAGTCAGGATTCGGTGTTGCAAGAACATCGGTGATGATTTCTACTACTTGACCACTCAGTAATGGTGTTGATAGGGGTTTGGTCTCACCATTAATTTTCGCACCAACGGCATGGTTGCCCAAAAATAAGCTTGCTGAATAAGCGAAATCAACCGCTGTGGCACCCTGAGGGAGTTCATGCAAATGACCATGTGGGGTATAAACCCAAATTTTCTCTTGATGTAGATAATCGAGTAATTCACTAAATGTGGTCTTGGCACATGCGCCATCGACTAACACGTTTAAATTTTGCATGGAGGCTTGGATCGCTGAGCGACAAGCTTGTGGTGCATTTTCACCGAGAACCACACCAAAGCGCGCCGCTTTGCGCATCAGCTCCGTTTGGATGGTCAGCGATAAAATGGTTTTTTCACCTTTTAAGCGCATCATCAGTGACTGGTTACCACCAGGGAGTGGGCGACGGATATGATCGGCGTAATTTAGAACTTTAAAGCTTTCTTTGAGGATATCAGCAAGTCGGTCACAGTCTGCAATGCTTTGTAAAATAATTTCAAAGGCATGACTATGGGTGAGCTCTTGCAGATCAATATCGTTTTTTACGAAGTGGCGAAGTAATTCAATATTATTATTTTTCTTTTTAATTCGACCTGAAATATGGTGCTGTTCAAGTAGGGTAGTGAGGTTGTTTTCCCACTTGGTTTGGTATTCGCAGCGTTTCGGTTTGGTTTGCAATAACGCTTCTTGAACATTGTTATACATATCCAAATCTAGATTCTGATAACACAAATGTTCAAGGTTATCGGCCATTTCATTCATACCGACGAGGCGTGCCATAGGCACAAAAATTTCAAAGGTCTCTTGGGCAATACGAGCACGTTTGTCGGGGCGTAAAGCACCCAGTGTGGTCATATTGTGATATCGATCTGCCAGTTTAATAATAATGACACGTGGGTCTTGTAGGGTGGCTTGCAGAATTTTACGGAAGGATGCGGCTTTATTATATTCTTTATCGCTAGAATGGCTGAGTTTGGTGACGCCGTCGACGAGTTCAGCAACAGTCAGACCAAATTTTTCAGTAATATCTTGTTTAGTAAATTCGGTATCTTCGATGACATCATGCAGTAAAGCGGCCATTAAAGTTTCCGCATCAAGACGCATATGCGCCAAAATACAGCTCACCGCAATTGGGTGAAGGATGTAGGGTTCGCCACTTTTACGTGTAATACCATCATGGGCAATATCCGCATAGTCGCAAGCTTCAAGCACGCGTTCGACATCACTTACTGAAAGGTAAGCGTCGATTATCACATTTAATTGTTGCTTGGCTTGGCTGACCATTGGGCCTGGCATAGAACACCCTTTTACTACTGATTTACAAATGAAACGGTTAATACTTTAATGAAATGCATATTGCATGACTTGTCAATTTTTTAGTTTAAAAAAATGAAAATCTTTTTTGCTTGCTTTGCACTTCTTAAGCTTATGTTATAACTGTTCTGAGTAAAATATTAAAGAGAATCCATAAAAAAAGCCTAGTTAAAAACTAGGCTTTTAAGGTCAGGTTTATCTTATTGGAAAGAAAAACCGTCTAAGTTTAGGTTATTTGCAGAAAGTGCAAGGTCTAAACTTGAAGTTTGGTAGTCTTGTTCACGTTGTTTCAAAATGTCTTTGGAAACGTGACCCGCTGCGATTTCACGAAGAGCAACAACGGTTGGTTTGTCATTGTCCCACTCAACAGTAGGTTCGATACCTTGACGTGCCAATTGACGCGCGCGTTTGCTTGCCACTAGTACAAGCTCAAAGCGGTTGTCTACATGGTCTAAACAATCTTCAACGGTTACGCGTGCCATAAGAATTCTCGTTTGAATATAAATTTTTAACAGACTGTGCAGTATAAGGTGCTTTGTCTATAGACTCAAGTTTTAATCACTGTTCCGTAGGGGTGATTAATTTCTCAATCAGTTTTTCATGGCGCATGGCTTGTTGTTTTAAAACAAGACGATTGGCAATAATCACAGACTCTAAGTCATGCAGTGCTTTATTAAAGTCATCATTAATAATGACATAGTCAAAATTAACATATTGCTGCATATCTTCTACGGCACAGCTGAGACGATGTTCAATCACTTCAACAGAGTCTGTACCACGATTGGATAAACGTTGACGTAAATCGAACTGACTCGGAGGGAGAATAAAAATTTGTCTAGAGTCAGGAAAAAGTTTACGAACCTGTTCAGCACCTTGCCAGTCAATTTCAAGTAAAACGTCATGACCTTTGGCCAATTGTTCTTTTACTGTGCGCTGTGCAGTACCGTAATAATTACCAAAAACTTCTGCATATTCAATGAAGCCGCCTTCATTTACCAAAGATAGAAAATCTTCTTTTTTAGCAAAATGGTAATGTACGCCGTCTAATTCGCCAGGACGCTGACCACGAGTGGTATGAGAAACAGAGACATGTAAATTGTTTACACGTTCAAGCAGGGCTTTAACGAGGGATGTTTTGCCCGTTCCCGAAGCAGCAGAAACGACAAACAAGAGACCCGACATGATATTTTTCCTGATATGATAAAATATCTTCTCTATTTTAGAGCAGACGCGCGCCAAACAAAATAGTCAGACGTCTATTGTTTACATTTATTTCAAGTGATACCCGTAAAATTGAGTGGGCATTGAGGATTCTATGGAAATTGTTTTAGCTAATCCACGCGGTTTCTGTGCAGGTGTTGATCGCGCCATCGCGATTGTGAACCGTGCACTGGAATGCTTTAACCCCCCAATTTATGTGCGTCATGAGGTAGTACATAATAAATTTGTGGTGGATGATTTACGTCAACGCGGTGCGATATTTGTGGATGAACTGGATGAAGTGCCAGATGACAATATCGTGATTTTCAGTGCGCATGGTGTATCTAAAGCGGTACAACAAGAAGCTGAACGCCGTGGGCTAAAAGTTTTTGATGCGACCTGCCCTTTGGTGACCAAGGTGCATATAGAAGTGACCAAGTATGCACGTGAAGGTGTGGAAGCGATTTTGATTGGTCATGAAGGTCACCCCGAAGTTGAAGGGACGATGGGCCAATATGACACCAAAAATGGTGGTTCGATTTATTTGGTTGAAGATGAACAAGATGTTGCTGAACTAAAAGTGGTGCATCCTGAAAAAGTAGCGTTTGTAACTCAGACAACGCTTTCTATAGATGACACAGCAAAAGTGATTGATGCTCTACGTCAGAAGTTCCCTGAAATTCAGGGGCCGCGTAAAGATGATATTTGTTATGCCACTCAAAACCGCCAAGATGCCGTACGTGATCTGGCTGAGCAATGTGATGTTGTATTGGTTGTGGGTTCACCGAACTCTTCGAATTCGAACCGATTACGTGAATTGGCTGAACGTATGGGTAAGCATGCTTATTTGGTGGACAATGCCGATCAGTTGCAGCAAGACTGGTTTAATGAGCACACAAAAATTGGTGTAACTGCAGGAGCATCTGCACCTGAAATTTTAATTAAACAGGTAATTCAGCGCTTACAAGATTGGGGGGCGAAAGCACCGCAAGAGTTGGATGGTCGTGAAGAAAATATTACATTTAGTTTACCAAAAGAGTTACGTATTCCTGTAACTCAGGCATAAAGTGTTAATGACTTAACATTCTGAATTTTTTTAAGAATTGACAGATCATTGCTTTTTGGCAATTATCTGTTTTTTTATGCCTTTTATCCTGATTTGTGTTTGTTTTGTAATTTAATTGGATATTATTTTTAATAGGGTAAAGTTTGGCGCGCCTTGGGGGGAGTATGCAGAAAAATAATGGATTTACGTTAATTGAGCTGATGGTGATTATAGCAATCTTGGCAATTGTGGCATCGGTAGCAGCACCTTCGTTTCAATCAATTATTCAAAATAATGAATTAAAACAGGGCTCACACAAACTACTTATTGCTTTAAATGATGCAAAAAACAACGCGCGCTTGACTCGACAAGTTTCTGTATTGAAATTGGATAGTTCCTATAGTGTTCCCGCAACTGCAAAGAGTTTTGATGTGAGTGCTGGATTGGGAACAAATTTAGAATTGGAAAAAGATGTTAAGGCAATTTCTTTTTTAGCAAATGGGCAGATTCAAACTGAAGAAGCAGAATATCCAATTTGTATTGCAGTCAAACATAGTAAAAGCCTTAAAGTTGAATCTTTAACAATTTCTCAATTAGGGCTTGTTACTCAAGCAAAAACATCATGCTAATGAAATAAAGAGAACGATATGAAATATCAAAATGGTGTTGGCTTAATGGAAGTGATAGTAGCAATGCTTATATTAGGGATAGCTGTGTTGGGATTTGCATTATTACAATATAAGTCATTAAGTATGGGGGAGCAGGCTTTACGTAAAATCGAGGCAGTGAGTATTGCTCGGAATTTAAGTGACCGTATGTATTTTAATCGAGACGGTGCTTATAAGGGAGTAAGTTCTACTGATACCTCAAAATGTTTAAATACGTACTGTACAGCAGATGAGTTTGCACTCAAAGATATTGCAGATGTAACGAAACTTGCAAAAAGTAAAAACATGACTGTTGCCGTGCTTACATGTCCAGATACGAAAAATTTAAGAAACTGTATATATATAGCATGGGATGAAACCACACCATCTCAAAGTAATAGTGATGCTGCAGCATGTACAGAAGCAGATAAATTTAAATATAAGTCGGGTGCTCATTGTATTGTGGTGGAGGCATTCTAATGAAGTCAAAAAATAAAGGGTTTACCCTTGTTGAGTTGATGGTTGCTTTGGCACTTGGGCTGATTATTGTTGCAGCTGCTGTACAACTCTTAATAAGTGGACAGACCACACTTTCGTATCAAAAGGCAATGGAAAATATACAAGACAATGCTAATTTTGGTATGAATTATATTACTGCTGATATTCGTCAGACCAATTTGGATGTGGGAGGGCGAATAATGAAAAATAACATTATATCAGGTTTGATTGTTAAAAAAGAAAATTACCCTTCGGCAATTACAACCACTGATTTACCGCTAAGTTCAACTGCTACGGGTGATTCATTAGCAACTGTGAATAGCGATATTCTAGTGATTCAGTATAAACCAGCACAGATCAATGGTTTTGATTGTGAAGGTAAAAAGATTACATCTTCTACTGCTGTTGTTGTGCAAAAATATTTTATTCGAAAAGATGAAAAAAATAAAAATGACTACGTTCTTGCCTGTGCTGCAGGTCGTTATGAATATGGAGCGGATGCGCCAGTTTTGACAGGTTTAACAAGCGCGAGTGATGGTCAGGTTATATTGCAGCGAGTAGACCAATTTAAAGTCCTTGTTGGCGTTGTTAATGATTCAAAGAAAATGAGTTACCTTACGCTGAAACAATTTGCAGATGCAGCAAGCACTGTTCGACCAGTTAGCTTGCAATTAGGTGTGCTTATGCGTTCTGTTGATAATTCTGGTGGGAATACTGTTATACCTGCAACTTACACATTGCTGAATATACCTTATACAGTGAGCAATCCTACAGGCGTTACAGGAAAATTTTTAAGAGTTCCTTTGGAGCAAACCGTTGCAATACGTAATGCAATAGGAGATGCGCAATGAGTTTAAATTCGAATGCTCAAGCAGGTTCAACATTAATCGTGGTGTTGTTTATACTGATTGCGATAGCCCTTCTTGGAGCAATGGCGGCAAAGTCTGGGTTGTTTGGGCTTAAAGTTGCAACCAATGGTCAGGCGATTCAAATTTTAAATCAGAATACTGATGCAGTTTTTATTCCTATTGAAGATAAAACAAAAATTGAAACCTATTTATTAGGTACAAATTTATTCGGTTATCCCAAAATGGATGCGAATCGAAATAAAGAGCTGGTTTTTTGCTACAAAGGTTCGGAAAAGGATTTTTTTGCATTACGAAGAGCAGGAATAGCCTATATTGATAACTCCTCGAAATTACAAACATCAAATTTGGGGACTATTGATAGCTTTTGTAAATATGAAGATGGTTTTTTTAGCAGTGGCCGTTCTGCTGCTTTGACTCAAATTTCAGTACGTGTCGGAACGTCGACTATTACCCCTATATTACCTTTTAGTGGGGTTCCTGAAGGAACTGATTCTGAAGGTGCAAAAATTGATGATCCAAAAACATTAATTGTGACGGCAATTTCAGTTATGCCGGTGTTAAGCAGTGCTTCGGCAACAGATATCAATGCATGTTTGAAAAGAGCAAGTTATATCGATCCGAGTATTACAGGTATTAGTAATAACGATAAAGTGACTGTGTCTGAGTGTTTGAATGCATTAAGTGTACCGTTTACTACCCAAATTTCTGAATATAGTTTGGGGCAATTTCTCAAAAAATCAGGTTCGACCTGAGGTTGGGATTAGTTAGAGGTTTTTATGAACGAGATTAAACAGATTCCAAGCCATTGGGTGCGTTTTAAAGTGTCGACTTTAGCTGCATCTATAACTTCGTTGATTTTGGCGGGTTTGCCTGTACAAATTCAGGCAAGTGATATTGATATTTATCAAGCAGGGGGGACGGGAGCAACACGTATTTATCTAATGTTGGATACTTCAGGGAGTATGGCTCAGGCAAGTTCATTTACGGCAGATTATGGTTATTCTTATACGGAGAGTGTAAAAAAATGTTATCGGGGGATTTGTTGGTATGACGATGTGACTAAGAATTTATGCGAACGTAAAACTTTGCCTAATAACTTAACAGTTTCAATTCCTAATAAAGATAATACAGCAAGTACATCTTATACTTATGCAACCAAATTGGATTATTATTGTGCAGTAGATTTAGACTCTAACGGTATAAAAAATACTACAGCAGATATAGCTTATAAAGATAAGATACGGAATGTCTGTGAAAAACTTGGAAATACAAACACATATAATTGTTATAGCCGTATTGTAAATTTAAGAAAAGGTTTGATTTCAGTTGTGGCAGATGTATCAATTGATGACAAAATTTATTTTGCTTTAGGCAATTATCCAAATGGTAACCAAGGCGGTAAAACTGTTATGAAATTTACTGCGATGGATGCGACAGGTAAAGCATCATTGATTGAAAAAATTCAAGCATTGTCAGCTAGTAGTAATACTCCCATTTCACCAGCATATAATGTAGCAGGGAGTGCTATTATTCAGGCCGGGCAAAGTGCAACTGGAGCAAGTGCAAACTGTACTGGAAATGGTATTTACTTTTTAACTGATGGGGAGCCTAGTACTGGTGAGGGAGAGGGGGCATTTAGCTCAACTTTGTCGAGTAATAAGATTACGGAATTAGCCTCATCAAAATTAAATACAATGTCGAGCGGAAATAATAAAAATTATTGGAATAACATAGGTAATTTTGCACAAAATATCAGAGCGAGTAAGTATTTAATTAAAACAGCAACTGTTGGTTTTGGGGGGGGCTATTATTTAACAGCAACGCAAAAAAATAGTGCAAATATAACGATAGGTGATAAAAAATATTTTGATTGTTCGTATATTGATCAAACTACTGCAAGTCAGACAGATCACCGTAGCTTATGTAAGTGGGGGGCTAAAACGATTCCAAATCAATCAGGGACTGGTGGTTTCGGAGAAGGTGGTTTTTATACAGCACAATCATCTGCTGACTTAGTTGAGAGTATTAAAACATTTATTACAGACACTACGGTGCCTATCGAAGGTTCAACCATCGGTAGCAGTACCATTCCTGTAGATGCTTTAAATACCAACCAGTTGCAACCTTTTGCTTATTTCCCTATGTTTAAACCACTCATTGCAACAAAAGATCAACTATGGTTGGGGAATTTAAAAAAGTTTAATGTATCCAACGGTACGCTTTACGATACAAATAATACGCCGGTATTTAAAACCCCCACTGACTTTAATACAGCTTTAAAAGATTATTGGCTAAATAAAAGTGTAACGCACGCTGATGAAGGTGTGAATTATGGTGGTAATTTGAGTCAGCTTTTGGGGACTCAAATGCCAAAAATCGATGGTTCAAATAATTTAGTTTTACAAAGAAAAGTATTTATAAATGATGGGAGTTCTGCAAGTGATTTGAAATCTGCAGAAAGTATTCTTAAAACAGGAACTTTGGCCGAGCGAGAGTATTTATATGGTTTACTGGGGTACTCAAAACTCACAGAAGCCGATTTAACAGCGTTAAAACCAAAATCTTATGATGAGCAGTTGGCTTATTTAAAAACAAAAGAGACATCCAAAGGCTATCAACTTGGTTCAATTATCCATTCTTCCCCGATTCTACTGACACAAAAAGGCGCAATTGTTGCTGATACGGGATCATTGGGGTCGGTGGATCGCGATGACTATGTGCTTTTTGGTACAACACAAGGTGTTCTGCATGTTGTTAAATCGGGAACACAAAATGCCCAAGTAATAAATGGTAGTGGAATCGCTTCGGGGAGTGGTGAAGAAGTGTTTTCATTTGTTCCTAAAGAAATGTTGACTAAACAAAAAAAGGGCTTCTTTGAGTCTATGGCGACAGCCAAAGAAACCGATAATAATGATGCTTTTTATTACGGAATAGATGGTGCTTGGACAGCACATACTGTTTATGAACCTAATTTCTATGATGGTACTACAGCTGATGGAAAAACGGTTGAGCGCGATGGTTTGCAGGTGAAAGCTGACGGGAAAAATAGTCATCAATATGTGTATGGTGGCTTACGTATGGGAGGACGTAGCTATTACGCTTTAAATCTTTCTGATATGTCTAAGCCAAAATTAATGTTCCATATTGATCCAGATAGTGTAACAAGCGGAGCATTGTCCTATATGGGGCAAAGTTGGTCAAAACCCACACTAGCTTATATTAAATGGAATGGCCAACGGAAACTCGCAATGATTGTGGGCGGTGGTTATGATGAAAAATATGAGGTTCCAACTTTTACCAATTCAACTGAAGGCAATGTAAAAGGAAACGGTGTTTATATATTTGATGCTGAAAATGGAAACTTGCTCTGGTGGGGCAGTGAAAGTGCATCGAATGCAAATGGGACTAAAGATGGTGGTGCTGCGACAAAAATCACGGGTATGGTGAATAGCATTCCATCTCGTGTTAAAGCTGTGGATCGAGATAGTGACGGTTTAGTTGATCATCTTTATGTCGGTGACTTGGGGGGGAAGGTATTCCGTATAGATTTAAATCCAAGCCACAAAGCAAGTGATGTAAATAATAAGTTCGTGCTTAATGCTTTTGAGTTTGCCGATGCAAAAGAAGCTGATAAAAATCCCCCACGTTTTTATGAGGCACCGACATTTACCATTCATACAAATACTGTAGCTAAAAAATATGCAGTCATTTCGATGGCTTCAGGAGATAGAAGTAGTCCTTTGAAGTCTGACAGTTCTGCACAAGATATGATTTTGGGGTTTTATGATAATGATGTAACTAAAACTACACCTGCAAAAGGCACAACAGTCAAATTAACAAATATGAATGAAATTTATAAGGCTGGTGCAGCGACTGATAAAACAGCTGGTTGGTATTATCGATTACCTATCATAACAGCTACTAGTGGAGGTAATTCAAAATCATATCAAACAAGAGGATTATCCGAAGGCGTCGCTCTAGATGGTGATTTATACTATTCAGTTTTTGACCCAAGTAAAACCAACAATGGCAGTAATGGAAGTAGTACCAGTTGTTCTGGCGGTATTGTTGGAGTAAGTACAGCAGTCAAATTATGTTTGCCATCTGGTAAGTGTGGAACAGATACAAAAATTACAACTGTAGGTGACTTAGGTGGAGGGATTATTGGTCTCAATGTTGGACCTGGCTCTACCCAAGGTTCTCGAAAATTAATTTTTAATAAAATTCCAGAAACATGTGTTGGTTCGACTTGTACACAGAATAAGATTATTGAATATACGACAACAAATAAGTTATTACCTACACGTTGGTATGATATGACACCTTATGTGGGAGCGAAATAATGGCTAAAGGGTTTACATTAATTGAATTAATGTTGGCTGTTATTATTATTGCGATTTTGGCAGCCATTGCGCTGCCAAGTTACCAACATTATGCACGTAAAAATAATGAAAAAATTGTTGAACAAAAATTGCAAGATATTGCACTTAAGCTTGAAAGTGAACGGAGTACAAACTTTAGTTATAAAGGGTTTACCTTGGCAGATACAGATAAAGTAACACCTAAGGGTAAAACAGGGATAGATGTAAAATACAATATTGCAGTGGATACTTCGGTATTTCAAAAGTGGCTACTAACAGCATGCGTTAATAAAGATCTAAAAGACGCAGCAAAATATAGCAATTTTGCACTCAATAGCGATGGCAGAACTTGCCAATGGAGTGAAACGGGTGCATGTACAGTACCTGTAGGCTGTAAGGTGTCATCATGATTAAAACTGGTTTTACATTAATTGAATTGATGATTGTGGTTGTCATTATTGCGATTTTATCAGCCATTGCGTATCCAAGTTATACACAATATTCAAAACGTGCAAAAAGGGTGGAAGCACAGTCGGTGATGCTGGAGTTGTCTCAAAAGCTCATTGCTTATAAAATTGCAAATGGCTCTTTTAAAGATATTGGAACCTCAGGTTTAATTAATTCTACAATTCCAGTTACTGGTACGGGGAATTATAATCTTACAATTACAGATATTGATGGTACACCGTATTCCTCGACAACTAAGAATGGTTCGTGGCGTTTAACCGCGACACCAATAAATGGAATGCTGAATACTGGTGTATTAACACTTGATTCTCAAGGAAAGCAGTGCTGGTATAAAGAATCTTTAGTTTGTTCGCCATGGGAAGGAAAATAAATTCAAAATTGTGGATAAACACTTTTTGATCTTTCATTCAGGGCAAATTTCACGTAAAATATTGCCCTCTATGAAAGGGGTTTGAAATGTATCGATGGTCGGTACAGGGATAATCCGTAAAAACTATAAGGTTCTATCATGGTTGTTATTCGTCTTGCACGCGGTGGTGCTAAAAAACGTCCGTTTTATCAAATCATTGTGACTGATAGCCGTAATGCACGTGACGGTCGTTTCATCGAACGTATCGGTTTCTTCAACCCTACAGCTCAAGGTAAAGCAGAAAAACTTCGTTTAGATGCTGACCGTTTTGCTCACTGGGTTTCACAAGGTGCTCAACCTTCAGAACGTGTTGCTTCTTTAGCTGCTGAAGCTAAGAAAGCTGCAGCTACTGCTTAATTAGTAGTAGGTTACCCATGACACCAACACAGAATGTTCCCGAAGATCGTATTCAGATTGGACAGCTACGTTCAGCATATGGATTAAATGGGTGGCTCTGGGTCTATTCCAATACAGAACCTATGAGCAATATTTTTGACTACCTCCCTTGGTACATTGAGACTAAAGCAGGTTGGCAAACAGTAGATGTAAAACGTTGGAAACCACATGGCAAAGGCTTAGTTGTTTCGCTAAAAGGTGTGAGTGATCGTACCGCGGCAGATAACTTGGTTGGCGCAAATATCTGGATCTCTAAATCGCAACTGCCTCAAGCAGGCGTGGACGAGTATTACTGGTCAGATTTGAAGGGCTTAACAGTGTTAGGTCTTGGAGAAGATGAGCAAGAAGTCAACCTCGGTCAAATCCACGAATTGTTTGAAACAGGTGCTAACGACGTGATGGTAGTTCGCGCTACTGCTGACAGCGTCGATAGCGAAGAGCGAATGATTCCATGGCATAAAGATGTGGTACAGCGTGTTGATCTCGAAGCTGGTCGTATCTACGTAAATTGGGGCGTAGATTATTAATCCTTTAAGGATTGACGCAGCAGGAAAATAGAGGAGTCTGCGATGTTTTTTGCAGTCATTACGCTTTTTCCTGAAATGTTTGAAGCGATTACAGCCTACGGTATTAGCGGGCGCGCAGCAAAACGTGACATTGTGCAAGTTCATTGTATTAATCCACGCGAATTTGCTGAGGGCAACTACAAAAGAGTGGATGAGCGTCCATTTGGTGGTGGTCCAGGTATGGTGATGATGGCTGAGCCATTAGCGAAAGCAATTCATCGTTCCAAAGAGCTTGCCAAGCAAGCGGGTGCTGTTCATGTCCCTGTGGTGTATATGTCGCCGCAAGGAAAGACCTTAAATGAACCTGCGGTACAAGATTTCGTCAAATATGATGGTTTGATTGTATTGTGTGGTCGTTATGAAGGTGTAGATGAGCGTTTGATCCAACAATATGTTGATCAGGAATGGTCAATAGGCGATTACGTTTTGTCTGGTGGTGAACTCCCTGCGATGGTTTTATTGGATAGTGTGATTCGGAGACTTCCGGGTGCAATGTCTGATGAACAATCACATGTGCAAGACTCATTTGTGGATGGTCTTTTAGATTACCCACAATATACCAAGCCAGACCATTTTGAAGGTTTAGATGTTCCTGAAGTATTAAAATCGGGACATCATGCCAATATTGAGAAATGGCGGTTTTTGCAGCGATATCAACGCACTTTAGAACGCCGACCTGAGTTGGTTGAAAAAGTTGAATTGACCAAGCAGCAAAAGAAATGGCTAAAAGATTCCAAGGTTTAAATTTTTTAAATCTTATATTAGGCTCTTTATGCATTGAAGCGGTCAAGCATAAAGGGAAAGTCAATCGGGTCTATGCGCTTTAGCCTCTAGCCCCAGCGATGATTAGACCTCTTCTAACTCGCATAATCGGAGATACCCCATGAGCGGTAAACATCCTTTAGTACAAGCTGTTGAAAATGCACAGTTGAAACAAGACATCCCTGCTTTTGCTCCTGGTGACACAGTAGTTGTTCAAGTTAAAGTAAAAGAAGGTGAGCGTGAACGTCTTCAGGCATTTGAAGGTGTTGTAATTGCTAAGAAAAATCGTGGTTTGAACTCTGCGTTCACAGTACGTAAAATTTCTAGCGGTTTCGGTGTTGAGCGTGTATTCCAAACTCACTCACCAATCGTTGCTGGTATCGAAGTGAAACGTCGAGGTGACGTTCGTCGTGCTAAACTTTACTACCTACGTGAATTGTCTGGTAAAGCTGCACGTATTCGTGAAAAATTACCAGCTCGTAAAGCAAAATAATTTGTTTTACAACGCTGTAAAAAATGCGCCTTTTGGCGCATTTTTTATGCGAGAAAGAAAATTATAAACCTTGAAGTTTTAAACGATTGGCATGTTGGCGATAAACATCGACTGGGCTCGGGGCAAAAATACTTTTTAGGCCCAATACATGGTTGACTTCATCGAAATGGTTCCACTTGTAATTATCACGGACGGTTTTACCCAATTTACTGCTACATTGGCTCACTAAGCCATCGTTCGGTTGTCCGCTAAATGCAATTGGCCCCATTGCGGTAAAGATCGTATCTGGATCAAGTAAGTTGGTGGTGTTGGAAATACCTGTCCATGAATAGAAGCTAATGCCATTGGCAACACTTGGGCCATCAGCACATTTGGTTGCAGGCATACCGAGCGGGAATTTTGCATTAAAAGCTTTCACACCTGGTTGAGACATACTGTAGATCGAAGCTTTAAAATTTGAAGGCAGATTAGACTGCTGGGCGAAGTTAATCACTGGGGTCATTAATGCATCCATGACAGTCGCTAATACGCCATTTAAAATCGGCACGCTCTGTACTAAATCCGCCACAGGTGAACCGTCATTGGTTCCTGCGACTGTACTGACAGAGGCAATCAAATCAGGTCGTACACCAGCAATATATCGAGCCGTAGGGCCACCATGTGAGTGACCAATTAAATTCACTTTAGGTTTGCCTGTAATCGTAACCACTTGTTCAACTTGGTCTAACAGTTGTTCACCGCGAACTTCAATGGACTCCAACGGGGAGATTTGTGTAGCAAAGGCCGTTGCCTTATGGCTTGCCAAATCAGGGAGAACTTGATACCAATAATCTAGACCAAAAACGGCACCGCCTAAGCGATTAAAACCAAACATCCCGTGTACAAACACTAGGGGGTATTTGGTTTCAGCATAATTGTCGATGACTTTTTTAGTGGTCGCTTGCTGTATACCCAATGCAGCATGCGTTTGGGTCACTGCCATACTTGCAAGGAGCGTGGCGCAGAGCAATTTTTCATTCCTTTCTTTTTGTTTTGGTATTCAAACTGTGATTCAGTTCAGTTTGGAAATAGACAAACGCGTCTATTTGACAATTTTTATTGTCATTAAGGATTATAAGAAAAGGAAAGTGAAATGTGCGAACTAATCGACGGAATGAAGATGATTTTGTAAATTAATTAATAGAAATATCATTAAACCCTGAATTTACAGGGTTTAATGTATAGCTTTACTAAATTATAAACCTTGAAGTTTTAAACGATTGGCATGTTGACGATAGACATCGACAGGATCTGGTGCAAATAGCGCTTTGAGACCAAGCACTTGGTTGACTTCATCTAAATGGTTCCAGTTGTAGTTGTCACGAATGGTTTTACCAAATTTGGCACTACAGCGTGATACGAGGCCATCATTGTCTTTTCCGCCATCGATCAGTAATGCGGTCACTTTTAGGGCTGAGTCTAAATCTAAAATATTGGTGATTTGGCCCACACCTGTAAATGAATAGTTATAAATGCCTTTTTCCACGCTATTGCCATCAGCACAATTGGATTTAGGCAAGCCCAGAGGGAATGCGGCATTGTACTTTGCAGAACCCGCTAGCGTTAAACTTGAACCACCTGCCAATGCGTCATGAGGGTAAGTCTTTGGATCTAGACCTTGCGCCCAAACGATGGCTTTAGAGACAAAATTCACAGCTCCAACCAAGGGTGCTTCGACAGCGGTGCCTTCAGCTTTTAAAATTAAGTCTGCAACAGGGGAGCCTTGATGAGGTCCTGCAACACTGGTTAATGAAGCCACGACATCTGGGCGAACACCGGCAACATAACGAATTGTTGGCCCACCATGGCTATGTCCAATCAAATTCACCTTATCCGCACCGGTGAGTGCTCGGATTTCAAGGACTTGTTGTAAAAGTTGTTCGCCACGCACTTCGGTAGAGTTAAACGGCGATACGCGCGTTGCCCAAACATTTGCACCATTGCGGGCAAGATCAGGCAGGATTTGATACCAATAGTCGAGTCCAAATGAGTCCGTACCAACGGTAATGAAACCACCCATACCATGGTTAAATACGATTGGATATTTGGTCTTTGCATAGCTAGAACTAGCTTTGGCGGTGACTTGGGTTGCTTGCGATGCAGATACATTACCAATGCACGTAGCTGCAATTAAACCTGCTAAAAATGGTCCGTATTTCATGAGCGATCCTCAATGTATTATTGTTTTATGACAATATTTATTGTCACTTCTAATAAAGCAATAATGATCACCTGTTGCAAATTGAAAAAGATTAACTGTGACGCTAAATGTAACAAAATAAAAGATCACGAATTTTCAGATTGATAAAAGTAAATAAGAGGGCCGAAGCCCCCTTATTGCATTTAAACTTCAACGATAAGAATTAAAGTCCTTGCAGTTTTAAACGGTTAGCATGTTGACGGTACAGCGCAACAGGATCTTGTGCAAATAGCCCCGTTAAGCCGAACATCATATTGGCTAAATCGGTATGATTAAGTTTGTAGCTGTCATTAATGACTTTACCGATATAAGCACTACAACGTGCAACCATACCGTCATTGTCTTTATTACCATAAGACAATGGCCCGAGTTGCATCAGGATCGTATCGATATCAAGGATATTCGTGGTTTGTGCAACACCGGTCCATGAATAGTATCGGATGCCTTTACTGTCGACTTGCTTTAAGTTCTTACTGCAATTTTCTGAAGAAGCCAAAACACCGTCAGCTACAGCAGATTTTGCAACCGTACTGTTAAATGTAGCAGAACCTTTTTGTGATAATGATTTCATTGAAGCATCAAAATCAATTTCAAGCTCTGGTTTTGCCTGACCCAAAGCAATCAGTGGACCGACAATATAATCACCTAAAATATTGAAGGCAGTACGAGAAAGTGAGTTGCCTTGAATATCATCCGCTACTTTAGAGCCGTGATAGGTCCCTGCAACACCTGTAATAGACGCAATGTACTGAGGTTTCGTTTGAGCCACATACAATACCGTTGGGCCGCCATGAGAGTGACCGATTAAGTTAAGTTTTGGCTTCCCTGTAATAGCCAAAACATCTTCAACTTGTGCAATTAACTGCTCGCCACGATGTGCTGTGGTATTTGCAGGAGATAATTGCGCTGCAAATACGGTTGAGCCATTTCGTGCCATATCTGGCAAGATTTGGTACCAATAATCCAGTCCAATGGTGTCGGTACCGATACGTGACCAACCGAGCCAACCATGTACCATTAAAATTGGATATTTGGTTTTTGCATAGTCAGATTTTGCCGTTTCCTTCACCTGGAGGACGCTAGGCGCAGCTTGAGTGCTTGCCGATATACTCATCGCTAAGCCTGCAACTGCAGCTACAGAGGCCATCTTGGCCGTGTTTACTAAAGATCGCATAAATGTTCCTTGATCTGATGTTGTTTTTATTACTTTTTAATCATGAAAATACTCTCTGTTTTTAAGCAACATCTTTGTGATTGGCCAGGCCATATCTTTGATTTTAGAGAGTTTGAATAGACAAAGATGCCTTGTCATTTTTTCATGCTCGGTTTGAAATTCCATGTCATTTTAGGACATGGAAGGCATTGAGGTGATAAGTACATTTATATACATTCGTCTTTTATTTTTGCTATTTATTTTAGTTGTTATCATTTAATAACTTATTGAATTAAATTGTTTAATGCGTACAAATAAAAAAATTGTAAACAAAAAAGGACGTCCAAAGACGTCCTGTTCAGTGCTGAAAGGGAACTAACTTTTGAGTTAAAGTCCCTGTAATTTTAAACGATTGGCATGTTGGCGATAGAGCGCAACTGGGTCAGGTGAAAATAGGCTGCGTAGGCCAAAGATCATATTCACTTCATCTAAGTGGTTGTGATTGTAGTCATCACGGATTACTTGTCCGATGTGGGTGCTACAGCGTCCAACCAAACCGTCATTGTCACGATTTCCATAGGCCAAAGGGGCAAGCTGACTAATCACTGTATCTAGTACATCTAATACATTTGTGGTTTGCGCTGTACCTGTCCATGAGTAGTAATACACGCCATTGTCGACTTTGGCACCCGACTGATTACAGTTCGCAGCCAGTGCTGCGGTTGGAAATTTTGCATTAAATTCAGCAGAACCTTTTTCACTGATCGCGGTAAGTGATGCATCAACACTGTTGGGTAGACTCGAGTTGCCTTCAGCCCAAGTAATAATCGGTGCTAAGAGTTGATCGCCAAGGACTCCAAAGACTGAGTTAATAGTTTTATTCGCTTGGATTTTATCTGCGACTAGAGAGCCACGATAAGTGCCTGCAACCCCAGTCACCGAAGCCACATATTCAGGTTTGATCGCTGCAATGTAGCGAGTTGTCGGTCCACCATGTGAATGACCAATGAGGTTCACTTTGGATTGGCCGGTCAGAGCAAGAACCTCTTCGACTTGAGAGAGCAATTGCTCACCACGGACTTCTGTCGACTCTAGCGGTGAAACTTGGGCAGCAAAGGTATTGGCCCCATTACGAGCTAAATCTGGCAAAATTTGATAAAAATAATCCATGCCAAAGCTGTCAAAACCAATGCGAGTAAACCCGAACATACCATGGGTAAACACAATCGGATATTTGGTCTTGGCATAGTTTGCCGAGCTGTTGGCGGTGACATGTTGGAGTCCTGCTGCAGCTTGGGATTGTGTGCTGGCGATCGCTGCTGATGCAGCCATAATTGCGCATAAAAGAGCTTGTGATTTTTTCATCATTTCATCCTGAAATTGAAGTTATTTTTAAATTGTTATTTGCACTTATTCTGCGAAAGGTAATTTTCCACCCTGATCATGCACAGATTCAAAGGTACTGACGCGGAGCTGATCTTCCTTCGATTTAAAATGTTGATTACGGAGCTGCTGTACTGCTTGTTGTTTAGCGCTGTCACTCATATTGCTTTTCACAATACTGTCACGCTCTGTGAGATATTGATTCACACTAGATTTCCAAGAGCTGCGCTGGGTGTCTAGATTTTCAAGGCGCTGAGTGGCTTCTGGACCAACTAAATTTAACCGCATTTGATGGATTTCTTCGCTTGAACCACCACGGGCTTTAATGTCCGCTGTGAGTTTGCGTAAATCTTCAAGTTTATTGATTTGTTCCAGATTTTCTTTCCAGTCTTCTGGGAGCTCATCAAACAGAGCTTTTAGTTTTTGGGCTTTTTCAGACTCAGACAGTTTTTTGTCATTCACCACTTCCATGCGTTTCAGCGTGTATTCGTGATAGGTATTTTCCTTGCCAAATAAACCTTCAATTTCATAATCAGAAAAGAACTGTTTTCTTAAATTCTGTGTGCTGCTGTAGATCGAGCGATAATATTGTGGAGATTCTTTGTCGTCACTTGGTGGCTGTAAATTACCTAATTGTTCACGATATTTCATATAGCGATCCCACAAATCATAAATTTGGGACAGCGCCGGTTCTTTATGACCTTGTGCAATGTAGGCTTTAAAATCCTTTTTGATTTGATCTATCGACTTTTCACCATATTGAGTGATGAAATATTCAAAACAATTCCGTGTTTGTTCGTTCACGATCAGGTGGTTTGAACCATCCATACTGATTTGACAGTTAACTTCCGTGTCTTGTTGACTTGGACTGAGCAGTGAAGAACCGCTTGTGGCTTGTGCTGTAGCATTTTCGCCCTGAGCTAAAGGCGTATTTTGTTGTTGAATCGATTGATCTGAAGGATCATTTTGTGATGTTTTTGGCGTAAGCCAATACATGAATGCGGCTGCCGCAATAACCACAATGGCTAAAATCAGCCAGAGTTTATTTTTTTGCATATCCCAATGCACCTTTATTCCGTTTTAATTGTTTTATGAGTTCTAAATGTGAACTCAATATGACATAAAAGAATGATAAAAACATAGAAAAGTTGTAAACGCTTAGCATGGATTGATACCATGGCGCAGTTCTCTTTTTGCCCTATTTTAGTCATGAAAAAAGCTTCTCCTAAGATTCAGCGTCGTCCAGTACATGGTGTATTTTTATTAAATAAGCCTTTGGGCATTAGCTCGAATGCTGCATTACAAAAAGTGCGTTGGTTGTATCGAGCACAAAAAGCAGGACATACAGGTGCGCTAGATCCATTAGCCTCAGGTTTATTGCCGATTTGTTTGGGTGAAGCGACGAAATTTTCACATTTCTTGCTCGACTCGACCAAGCGTTATCAAACCACGGTCTTTTTAGGACACAGCACCACGACGGGTGATGTGGAAGGTGAGGTACTGATGGAACAAGCCGTACCTGTTTTGACGGAAGCCACGATTCAGCAGGTGTTGGCACAGTTCGTGGGAGATATTCAACAAATTCCACCGATGTATTCTGCGCTGAAAAAAGAAGGTCGCCCGCTGTACGAGTTGGCGCGTAAAGGCATAGAAATTGAGCGTGAAGCACGTCCGATTTCGATTTATGCCATCGAGTTATTATCATTTGATGAGAATAGTATTACACTCGATATCACCTGTTCCAAAGGCACGTATATTCGTGTTTTAGGCGAAGATATTGCCAAAGCATTAGGTACTTTTGGACATTTGACCTATCTACACCGTACGCAAACGGGGCATTTTGACCTTAATCCAACTTACACCATTGAATATTTGGAAAGCTTGACTGAAGTGGAGCGTGAAGCATTATTGCTGCCGGTGTATTCACCCGTCGATCATTTCTGCAAAGTGCAAGCGCCAGAAGGGCGTGCAGAATATTTCAGTCGTGGCATGGAAAGTAATATTGAACATGAGGCAGAAGCGCAGGTTTTGGTATTTGATGGGGAACGTTGCTTAGGTCTAGCGGAAATTACCGATCGTAAGCGCTTAGTACCAAAACGTGTATTAAATCTGGAATAGTCATTAACAGCCACTGAAGCCAAATTATGGAAATTGAAATCATCTTAAGCCTGCTATTTTTTGCATTTTTTGCTGGTGCAATTGATGCAGCTGTTGGCGGTGGCGGACTGATTCAAATTCCTGCCATTATGAATGCCATGCCGCACTTATCTCCGGCGACGGTGTTTGGCACCAATAAGTTGTCTTCGATTTTTGGTACAGCGTCAGCTTCCTATTCTTTTTTACGCCAAGTCAAACTCCGTTGGAAATTACTTGCGGTCATTGCAAGCTGTGCATTTGTTGCCTCCTTTGTGGGAGCAGCCTGTGTATCAATGATTCCTAAAGAAGTCTTACGTCCT
Organism: Acinetobacter sp. YH12039; assembly: GCF_013420015.1. Taxonomy (NCBI): domain Bacteria; kingdom Pseudomonadati; phylum Pseudomonadota; class Gammaproteobacteria; order Moraxellales; family Moraxellaceae; genus Acinetobacter; species Acinetobacter sp. YH12039. The sequence goes on from NZ_VOZA01000005.1 coordinate 66,395, forward strand.
TTCGTTTTGGTCATGTTGATCGTGATTGCGATTTATACCTTTGCCAAAAAACAATTTGGTCAGGTGCATGTACGCCAAGAACTGACTCCTAAAATCCTCGGTTTTGCCGCTATTGGTAGTCTGGTGATTGGCTTTTATGACGGCATCTTTGGACCTGGCACTGGCAGTTTCTTTATTTTCTTTTTTATTCGTTATCTACAAGCAGACTTTTTACATGCCTCTGCTTTGTCAAAAGTCGCCAACTTAACCACCAACCTTGCAGCACTGAGTTTTTTTGCGCCCACTGGCCATGTGTTATTTGCTATAGGCTTAATGATGGCTGTAGCAAATATTTTAGGCTCGATCGTTGGTGTACGTGCGGCAATTAAATACGGTAGTGGCTTTATTCGAATTCTATTTTTGATTTTGGTGAGTATTTTGATTGTACGGCTAGGGTATCAAACCTTTACGGGACAAGCTTAAAACAAAACTTAACAGAGCTGCGCTGTATTCTGATGCGGATATGTTTAGTATAAAAATGAAGCACTTTATTTTGCTGAATTAAAAAAATACTCAGCTATCGCTAAGCATCAGAGGGCATCATCAGAATGAATATTTTTGAAGCTTTACGTCAAAGTCATGAACAACAAAGAGCGCTTGCAGAACAATTAGTACAAACTTCTGGTGATAGTCCAGAACGTCGGGATTTGTTTGACCGACTTAAAAATGAATTATTCGCGCATGCTGTCGGGGAAGACCGATATTTTTATATTCCTTTAATGATGACCGATTCGGGGCTGAATATTACCCGTCATGCCTTGGCTGAACATCATGAAATGGACGAACTTTTAGAGCAGTTGACTGAGACTGAATTTAGCAATCCGGGCTGGCTGGCCATTGCCAAAAAACTTTCAGAAACAGTGCATCATCATTTACAGGAAGAGGAACACGGTTTCTTTCAACAAGCCGGTAAAATATTGGATGATAAGCAAAAAGAAGCCTTGGCCAAACAATATTTAGCCGAGTATAAAAAATATAAAAAAGCGGATAAAGACAGTCTGACCGGTTAAGTCCTGTATAGAATCTAGACTTTTTCGAACCTTGTATTTAAAAGCTTAGATGTAAGAGCGCTTAGACAATTTGTTGAAAAATGGCGGCAATCCCGCCATTTTTATTTAACTATTTTGCCTTTAAAAATTTAGCTGGCTGTTTCCGATTTAGAGGAACGCATCGTCACCCCGACTGAGGCGAGCATAATGCACACCAGTGCGATCCATTGCCACATGCCGATACGTTCTCCCAATAAAACCATACCCGTAATAGCTGCCAGAGCAGGTGAGATACTCGACAATGTGCCATAACTCAGCTTGCTTAGAATCTTCAAGGCTTTGAGGTCTAGGGCATAGGGAATCGCTGTGGCTAAAATGGCAATCAATAGTGCTTTAGGCCAATATTGTGTATCCAATAAAGCTGCTGCGTTGTTATAGAGGCCGATGGGTAATAAGGTCAATGCCGATAAACTAATGGCAATGGTCAGTGCATGCATGCCAATATTTTGGTGTACCACTTTTTGCCCGAAATAAATATAAAAGGCCCAACAGAGTCCGGCAGCCAAGGCACACGCCGCACCAATCAGTGAGAAATTACCACTCTGGGCTTGTCCCCAAGGCACCATCAACGCAATCCCTAAGATCGCCAAAAACACCCAAATATAGTCACTACGATTTTTAATCGACAGCAATGCCAAACCTAGAGGCCCAATAAACTCCAGTCCTACAGCAATGCCTTGAGGGAGTTTGCCCAGTGACATATAGAACAAGACATTCATGAGGCACAGGGCTGCGCTATAGCAGAGTAAATCACGCCATTTTAAAAATGACAGCCGTTTTAAAATGTGCCAAGAGCGGAACATCAAACAAATAATAATCGAGGCAAAACACAGCCTTAAAATGGTCACGCTCAGTGGGTCTAGTACCAAAAACAGTTGTTTGGCAAAGGAAGCACTGATCTGATAGGAGATCATGGAGAGCACCATGAAAACAACAGCAAGAAGTTGTGAATTTGGCATGCGGCACACAGTTGTTGGGCGGCGTTGAGCCCTATTTTTGAATCAGTACAGTATAGCGGTTAATGCTGACAGTTGAGTGAATTTTAACATTTGATCAAATCATGATGGGTTCTAAATTTAATATTCTAAGGTTCGGCGGATGTAAGAGCAGGACTGAGCACATCATGATTCAATTTGAATTCAAAAAATTGAGTCTGAGATTCATGCAGTTCATCCATTGTCAGTGGGAACATATTTTGAATTTAAATGACTTTGGCTTTTTGCGTGGTATAGGTACACCCAATCGAGGCACAGATGATGACAGCAAGGGCTAACCACTGGGTCCAAAGTAATTGTTCATTTAAGAAAACAAAACCAGAGAGTGCTGCAATTGCAGGTTCTAGGCTCATAAGCGTTCCGAAACTGAGTGCCGTTAAATTGCGGAGCGCAATCATTTCTAAGCTAAAGGGGATGGCACTGGCTAAGGTGGCTAAAGCAAGAAAATAAAAGAGGCTCATCGGTTCAAAGGCATGTGCAGGAATCCCTACAAATAATGCAATTGGCATGAGCATACACATGCCGACAAACATACCTAAACAAACCGTATGGTTGCCTGAAACGCCAGAGGGTTTCTGACCTGCCACAATATAGAGTGCCCAACAGGCACCTGCGCCAAGGGCGAGGGCAATGCCAACAGGATCAAGTCGTTGTGCAGCTTGGTCAAAAGGAAAAAGTAGGATAAGGCCTAAAATAGCCAGTCCGACCCAAATAAAGTCAAATTTTCGGCGTGCAGCAAATAGTGCGACACTGAGCGGGCCCATAAATTCAAAAGAGACGGCAATGCCGAGCGGGAGACGATCAATCGACAAGTAAAATAATACATTCATCCCTGCTAAGGCACAGCCATAGCTCAGAATAGACGACCATTTCACTTGTTTAAAATTGATCTGCCAAACTTTAAAAATAATCGCCAAGATCAAAGCGCCCAGCATTAAACGCATGGCCGAAACGGTCAGTATGGGAAATTGACCGAAAAGATATTTGGCAAAGGAACCGCTGCTTTGCATGCTGATCATGGCAATAAGCAAGATCAGCGGTGCTTGGACAGCCGGTGCAACTTTAAAATTTGGCATAGACTAAATTTGTTTCGATGACTCGAATAGCGGGAGATTGGCAAAAGCCAGATTTTAAAAGTCTACTACAATAAAAAAACCACAGCCCGAAGGCTGTGGCTTCAGTGTCTAATTAATTTAGAACAATACGCGAACGCGGATGGTACCTTCCACTTCGTGAAGAGTATCCAAAGCTTCTTTAGATGCAGTTGCATCAACGTCCATCACAAGATAGCCCACATCGCCTTTAGTCATTAATGACTGACCAGAGATGTTGATACCGTGTTCAGCAAACAAGTTGTTGATTTTTGAAAGAACGCCTGGCACGTTTTTGTGGATATGAAGTAAACGGTGTTTGCCTTCAGTCAACGGTAACGCGATTTCTGGGAAGTTCACTGCAGATAAAGTCATACCTTTATCAGAGTAAGCAACGAATTTTTCAGCAACTTCAAGACCGATGTTCGCTTGCGCTTCCATCGTAGAACCACCAACGTGAGGGGTTAAAATCACGTTGTCTAGGCCACGAAGTGGAGAAACGAATTCTTCACCGTTTGCTTTAGGTTCTTTAGGGAATACGTCTACAGCCGCACCAGCAATATGACCAGATTTGATTGCATCAGCAAGATCTTCAATGATGACACATGTACCACGTGCAGCATTGAGGAAGATTGCGCCTTCTTTCATTTGAGCAAATTGGTCTTTGCCGAAGAAGTTGCGAGTTGATGGAACGTCTGGAACGTGTAGAGATACGACGTCTGCATTGGCAAGAAGTTCACCCATAGAACCGACTTGACGTGCATTACCCATTGGAAGTTTAGTTACGGCATCGTAATAAATTACGTGCATACCTAAACTTTCAGCAAGTACAGAAAGTTGCGAGCCAATCGAACCGTAACCAACAATACCTAAAGTTTTACCACGAGTTTCAAATGAACCAACTGCAGACTTGTTCCAACCACCACGGTGAGTTGAAGCAGATTTTGCAGGAACACCACGAAGTAATAGAATCGCTTCAGCAAGTACTAGTTCAGCAACTGAACGCGTATTTGAGTATGGTGCGTTAAATACTGGAATACCGCGAATCATTGCAGCATTTAAGTTCACTTGGTTTGTACCGATACAGAAACAACCCACAGCAATCAGTTTGTTCGCCGCTTCAAAAACTTCTTCAGTTAATTGAGTACGTGAACGAATACCAATGAAGTGAGCATCTTTAACCGCTTCTTTCAACGCTTCACCCTCAAGCGCAGTTTTACGGTAGTCAATGTTGGTGTATCCGGCAGCATTTAGAGTGTCGATTGCGTTTTGGTGAACGCCTTCTAACAACAAGAAACGAATTTTATCTTTAGGTAGAGAAAGATGTTGGCTCATTACGGCTCCGCTACAAAGGCCAAATTTAGTGCGCATATAATAGCATAGGAAATTAGCCGATATACATTTCCTTTATGACCCAAGACGTTGCTATTTTGGCAAATGATGTGTCAGAACAGGTCGAAAATGGTCGAATTAACCTTGTAATATTCAACAAAACATTGCAAAAACAGCTTTTTCTATCGGTTTTGTCAAAAAAAGCCAGTTATAGCTTATAATAATGCGACTCAAGCTAATCAGTACGATTCCGCTACTGATTGAATGCCCCCAGTTTCAGGCTTCTTCTTAAAATATGCATTGCCGCAGTTTTAACTGAAGATGATCTGGACCTTTAAAAAAACTTGTTTACTTCTTGCAAGGTCTGAAAACGATGAATGCTCCAGTCGCTTTAACCCCAGAGTTATTGACCCAATTGACCGCTATTGTTGGCGAAAGCCGAATTAAAACCGATGCGGATAGTCTCCAAAATTGGGGTCGTGACCATACTAAGCACTTCGATCCAAACCCGTCGGTCGTTGTTTTCCCGTCAAGCACTGAACAAGTTCAACAAATTGTCAAACTCGCAAACCAATTTAATGTAGCGATTACCCCAAGTGGCGGTCGTACCGGTTTATCTGCGGGTGCGGTAGCAGCCAACGGTGAAATCGTGGTGAGCATGGACAAGATGAACCAAATTTTGGAATTCTTCCCCGCTGACCGTATGGTTCGTGTACAAGCAGGTGTGGTAACTGAACAACTGCAAAACTATGCTGAAGAACAGGGCATGTACTACCCAGTAGATTTTGCATCTTCAGGTTCGTCACAAATTGGTGGCAACATCGGGACCAATGCCGGTGGTATTAAAGTCATCAAATACGGTATGACTCGTAACTGGGTGTTGGGTATGACTGTAGTGACTGGTAAAGGTGACATCCTGCGTTTGAACAAAGGCATGATCAAAAACGCGACAGGTTATGCGCTACAACACTTATTTATTGGTGGTGAAGGCACTTTAGGTTTAGTAACTGAAGCTGAAATTAAGCTCGAACGTCAACCACACGATCTACAAGTATTGGTTCTGGGTGTACCTGATTTTGATGCAATCATGCCGGTATTGCATGCTTTCCAAAAGAAAATCGACCTGACTGCATTTGAGTTCTTTGGTGAACTTGCAATGCAAAAAGTATTGGACAATGGTCATGTTCAACGTCCGTTTGAAACGCCATGTCCGTTCTATGTATTACTTGAGTTTGAAGCACCATTTGAACCGATTATGGACGCGGCAATGGAAATCTTTGAACATTGCATGGAACAAGGTTGGGTACTGGATGGCGTGATGAGCCAAAGCCTAGACCAAGTACATAGCTTATGGCGTTTACGTGAAGACATTTCAGAGTCGATTGCACCATTTACCCCATACAAAAATGATATTTCAGTACTGATTACGCATGTACCTGCATTTATTAAAGAAATTGATGCAATTGTGGCAGAGAACTACCCAGACTTTGAAATTTGCTGGTTCGGTCATATTGGTGACGGTAACTTGCACTTAAATATTTTGAAACCTGCGGATTTGTCTAAAGATGAATTCTTTGCAAAATGCCAAGTCGTGAACAAATATGTATTTGAAACTGTGAAAAAATATGACGGTTCAATTTCGGCAGAACACGGTGTAGGCATGACCAAAAAGCCTTACCTTGACTACACCCGTTCAGCAGAAGAAATCGAATATATGAAAGCTTTGAAAAAAGTATTCGATCCAAATGCGATTATGAACCCGGGTAAATTATTCGATCTTTAATTTTTAAAGACGTACTAGAACGCATCTTCGGATGCGTTTTTTTATGCCTTATTTTAACTCCGATTTTTTAAACAGCTTAATATACATCTATTTTGTCATGTTGATTTACCAAATGGAGCGAAAAGCCCCCCCATCGTTCATGTTGGGGATATAAGCGACCACCGTTAGGTGTTAATGTGATGATTGTTGTTTAATATATTGCTTAATAATCTCCAATGGCGCACCACCACAACTTGAAGCAAAGTAACTTGGCGACCATAAAGAGCCACCCCATAATTTGCTTTTAATTTCAGGAAATTCTTTCCTTAAGTGGCGACTTGAAACACCCTTTAAGCTATTCACTAAATTTGAAACAGCAACTTTGGGTGGATAATTGATTAATAAGTGAACGTGATCGTCTTCGCCATTAAATTCGGTTAATTCAGCTTCAAAGTCCAAACAGACTTTTTTAAACATCCTTTTCATTGAATCAAGCATTGATTTTGTAAAAACGTCTTTTCTATATTTAGTCACAAATACCAAGTGAACGTGCATATTAAAAACACAGTGGCGACCTGATCTTATTTCTTGATTTACCATGATAGACCAATTAAAATATAAAGCATGAAAACACTTAAATTACGCATAAAAGACAAACATTGCAAGGTGCTAGACCAATTGGCATCTGAGGTGAACTTTGTTTGGAATTATGTGAATGATTTAGGGTTTAAACATTTAAAGAGAAAGGGTGAATTTCTTTCATCCTATGACATTGATAAGTACACCAAAGGCGCATCTAAAGAGTGTGGATTACACAGCCAAACCATTCAGGCGATTTCTGCTGAACTCGTTACCCGAAGAAAGCAGTTTAAAAAAGCCAAGCTTAAATGGCGTGTCAGCAATAAGAAATCAGCAAGAAGATCACTTGGATGGATACCGTTTAAGAAAGTAGCGATCAAATACGCTGATGGATATGTTCAATATGGCAAACAACAATTTAAGCTATGGGATAGCTATGGCTTAAGTAAATACTGTATTAAAACAGGCTCATTTGTTGAAGATAGTCGTGGGCGTTGGTATGTGTGCCTTGTAGTGGATTCACTGAAACAAGAAAAACCGACAGCCACCAAAGCCATAGGCATTGATCTAGGCTTAAAGGACGTTGCAACCTGTTCAGATGGTACCGTGATTTCAAATCCTAAATTCTATCGAAAATATGAACAGAAACTAGGAATTGCTCAACGAGCAAACAACAAGAAGCGTGTACGTGCATTACATGCAAAAATTGCAAATAGTCGTAAAGACCATTTGCATAAGGCAAGCAGCATGCTTGTTAAGGAAAATGCATTGATTGTTGTTGGTGATCTCAGTGCTAAGAAACTCGTAAAAACTAAAATGGCGAAATCTGTTTTAGACACAGGATTTTCGGCACTAAAAACAATGCTCAAGTATAAATGCGAGAACGCAGGCGTATTGTTTGAGGAAGTCAATGAGAGTTTCACCTCCCAAATCTGTTCGTGCTGCGGTGAGATCACCGCAAGTAGTCCGACAGGTAGGATAGATTTGCGAATAAGAGAATGGCAGTGCAGTAATAAAAAATGTCTCAGTCTAAATGATCGGGACATTAATGCTGCAAAGAACATTCTTGCGCTTGGGCATAAGCGTCTAGCTGTAGGAATCACCTCCGTTTAAGGGAGGTGAGGATGTCAAATTGCTTAAATAGTGTTTTCTGTAAAAAATCTGCATGATAATGTGGTAAATCATAATTTTGAGTTGGGCTTATGAATCGTTTAATGGTTGTTTCTGCATTGTGTGTGGGGATGTTAGCGGGTTGTGCGACAACGCAGAAAATTGTGTCTAAAGTGGGTTCTTCTGCTACACCACTCGATCAGGTGTTAAAAGAACGTCCCGATTTGAGTAAAGAGCTGTCGACTGTGGAAATTCGTCAGTACTTTAACCGTGTGGAATCACCAAATGCAGGACAGGTGAAAGTGACTGAAACGGGTTTGATGGATGATTCAGTGAAATCGATTCGTACCATTTATAGTTTTAGATTTGTGGATGGGGAGTGGAATCGCGTAAATACGCAGAAGGAATATCAGTGCCAACGTGGTAAAAATACCAAGACTTTCCAAGCGACGAAGTGTCCTTAAACTGTAAAAAGATACGGTCTAAATTTTTTATAAAATATTCAGTATGGCGAGGTCCTTTCATTTAAAATTCGATGATTGGAGCTGGTATCTACTTTTGTTTCGGTAAAATGAGAAGTGTGCTTCGTAAGGAAACCAACTTGCGGAGCAACCTCCTTACCGCAAAACTCGTCAAATACCTTCTTCTATTGAGTAGGTCGCAGAAACGTTACATGTTGAAGTGTGTCCTGACTCGGACAGTTGCGAATGAGTTTCCGTGTATCTTAATTTTCATCCACGTCAATGACTCAGGTTCACCCGTGGGGGATTTTGCCCCTGTCACCTCCGTATTTTTCCCATTATGAATTGGGCAATACCGTGTCGCCTTTTTTATTGTTCGACCATTTAGGGATTAGGTTTCTGAAACCAACCCAACTGAAAAAAGGTGTGCTTGAACACCCACATCGTGGATTTGAAGCAGAATCGTTTTCTGTGTGCACTAGCCAAAACACCTGATGCTGAATAAAGCCAAAAAATACACATACAGTTAGAGAAAACGCTGCTAAACTAGATGAACTTACTCGGTACGTACGATCTGCTGTTTAAGTTCTGATGAATTTCTTATTGGCGTCTTGTGAATACGGCGCAAACCTTGCAAATTTCCTGCACTCTCCAAATTTTATATTTTAATATTTTACAGTGTTTGTCATTGAGCTGACGCGTCTTTCCACGAATATAGACTATGCCTGATTCCGACACATTTTTATATGTAGATAACAATGCAAAACGTACATACTGCAAAGTTAAGCCGTGCCACGTTGATGTTTCCTTTGGCATTGGTGTTATTTGAATTTTCAGTCTATATCGGTAACGATTTAGTCCAGCCAGCTATGCTTGCCATTACCCAAGAATTTGGGGTGAGTAGTGCGTGGGCACCTTCTTCCATGTCGTTTTATTTACTTGGTGGCGCGTGTGTCGCGGCTATTTTAGGGCCTTTGTCTGACCGCCTCGGCCGTAAAGTCGTACTGCTCGGTGGTGTGGCTTTTTTCACACTGTGTTGTTTGGCGATTTTACTGACCGACACTATTGAAAGCTTTTTAACCCTGCGCTTTTTACAAGGCTTTGGATTATCCGTAATTTCTGCTGTGGGCTATGCCGCCATTCAGGAAACTTTTGAAGAGCGTGACGCCATTAAAGTCATGGCATTGATGGCCAATATTTCCTTACTTGCACCCTTGATGGGGCCAGTACTTGGTGCCTTTATGATTGATCATGTGTCATGGCATTGGGGTTTTATTGGCATTGCTTTTCTGTCCTTTCTGAGTGGGTTTGGTTTAAAAGCCAAAATGCCGACGCAGCAGATCAGTATTCCGAAACAGCCGATTGGTTATATTTTTGATGACTTTAAACAGGTATTGAAAAATAAACGCTTTTTGGCCCTGACTTTTGGACTGCCGATGGTGGCAATGCCATTGATGCTCTGGATTGCACTGTCACCAGTGATCTTGGTGGAGGAATTAGGGCTCAGTAGCATGCAATATGGTTTGGCACAATTCCCCGTATTGGGCGGTTTGATTATTGGGAACTTGGTGTTGATTAAAATTATCGACAAATTGCCTTTAGGTCAATCGGTCATGATTGGTTTACCGTTGATGCTGTTGGGAACAGGCTTGGTAGTGCTTGGCATGTTCACACCGACTTATTTTTTAACGTTACTGATTATAGGAATGACTTTGGTCAGTTTTGGTGAAGGCATTAGTTTCTCCGTATTATACCGTTTTGCCTTGATGTCATCTGAGGTATCGAAGGGCACTGTGGCAGCAGCCGTTTCAGTTTTAATGATGATTTCATTCTTCGCGGTGATCGAGTTGGTGCGGGTGCTGTATGAAGGCTTTGGCTTATGGGCGTATAGCTTGACCGGCGTTGGCTTAATTTTACTGTGGTTTAGTTTCCCACGGTTTTTTGTTAAAAAGATTATGCAGCAGCGTAAAGCTAGGGGTGAGTTTTAAAAGTAGGCTAAACGGTAGTTCGCTATTATCTACCCATAAATCAGCGATAAAAAAAGCCCGACAATGTGTTTGATCAAGTGGTTGGGCTTTTTAAATTGTACGATTAATTTTGTGTAGTAAGTTGTTCAGACTGCTTTAATTTACGATCAAAAATAAAAGGACCAAAAGGCAAAATAGAAGCAATCAGGCCCATTAAAAACACACTAAGGGACCATTTTTGTTTTTCACAGACCACAAACAGCACCGCCAAGAATGCAATAAAGAGCACACCATGACCCATGCCGACGTATTTCACCAAAATTGGATTGTCCATCAGGTATTTCATGGGCATAGCAATAAACAATAATAATAGAAATGAAATGCCTTCTAATAGGCCCACAATACGTAAGGTCTTGATATTCATGTACAGTTTACATTCAAAGTCATTTAAGCCTTGAGTGTACCTGAAATAATGGGCCAAACCTAATATTTATTAAACAGATAAAATCCTTAAGTTGATGTATTTTAATAAATTAATTCTGAGTGATGGGCTTGGTTTAATTCAATATATGCTAAAGCCATTATTGAGTTTCGGCTTTTCATAATTAGCGTTTGAGCAATATCTATTTCGGTAGTGTGTTTTTGTGGACAATGACATGCTGAGGATATTTTGGAAAGTAGACTGAATTTTTTCAATAAACTGCTTATTTTAGGTAAGAGAAAAGCGGACTTAAAGTCCGCTTGTTCAAATCTATATGCAAAGTTGATTATTGAATCACACCACAGGCAATACGGTCACCGCCACCGCCTAGAGGTTTAGGGTCGTCAGAGTAATTATCACCACCGGCATGGACCATGATGGCTAAGCCTTGTACATCCGCCAATTTCAAGCGTGGTGCAATTAAATTCACTTTTGCTGTGCCATCCGTTTGAACTTGAAGGATCGGTAAGTCACCCATGTGACCGGTTAACGGTGTACCGTGGTGAGGTGCAGCTTTAGGGTTAAAGTGACCACCCGCAGCGAGTGCAGCACCCACTTTTCCATCTTTTTCAGCTGGGGCACAAGAACCTTTTTCATGAATATGGAAACCGTGTGGACCCGGAGGAAGCTGGGTTAAATTGGTATGAATAACCAAGCCAGCAGGGCTATCAACCAAGTTAATTTGACCGATGCTTTGACCAATACCTTGAGCAGTCACGGCATTGACCGTCACGGTTTTTGCATTCAGACCTGTTGAAGTCGAGGTACTCGCACAGCCTGTAAACATCAGGGCACTGACCGCAGCAAGCGCACCGAATTTAAATAGTGAAGACATGTTTGGCATCCTGTCTGTTTTTATGGAGTCTCAACCATTGAAACAGATGCGAATACAGGATGACAGATAATTTAAGTATTTGATTGTAATATTTGTTTAATGAATTCAAGCCTGAATTAAGGTTGTTCAGGCTTATCATCTATATTGTCTAAGTTATGTGCCAACGTTGCTTTGGGCATCATGACGGCTTCAATTTGGGTTTCATGCAACCATTCACGCCAAATGGCTAACAATACAGCCAAGATCACTGGCCCGATAAATAAACCAACAAGACCGAAACTGGCGATCCCACCCAAAACACCAAACATGATTAATAAGAATGGAATCTGCGTTGCCCCTGAAATCACTAAAGGACGAATCACGTTATCGGCTGTACTCACCACACAAACACCCCAAGCCATGACGCCAATGGCTTCAATGGTTTGACCTTGTGAAAATAACCACAACGATACAGCGGTATATGAAATCGGTGGGCCAAAAGGAATCAGTGCCAACATGAAGGTAATGATGGTTAATAACATTGGGTTAGGCACATCGGCGACAAAATAGCTAACACCGGCAAGTAAAGCTTGGGCAATGGCGGTAAGACCGATGCCATACACTACGGCACGTGTAGTATCCGAAATAGTGGCAAGATAATGATGAATACGTGGCCCGATCACCATTTCGAGGGCTTTACTGACCTGACTTAAAATGGTTTGACCATCACGATAGAAGAAAAATAAAGACATCACGGCAAAACACAGCTTAAAGATATTTTTACTGACTTCGCCGACCAGAACTTTACCGTAGTTCAAATGCCCCTGAATCCAAATTTGTACCGATTGAATAATACTGTTCGGGTCATTGTTCAGTTCATGCAGGGTACGACTGACTTCTTTACCAATAAACGGCAGTTGGCGAATAAAATCAGGCACATTGACATGACCAGAGAAAACTTGCTTTTGTAATTCAAAATACAAGTTACGGCCTTCATGTTGTAACAAGAAGATTGCAAAAATCACCGGCAGACCCACCACGAGTACCACCAGTAAGATCATCAGCGCCGCACTTAGATTTGCACGATTGCCACAAAAACGATGTACTGATTGATACAGCGGCCATGTCATATAAGCAATAATCGCAGCCCAAACGACGGGCACAATAAAGTATTTGAGTACGCTAAAGCTCAAAAAAATCAGGATAAAAAATAATCCGAACAATAAGACTTTTTGTAATGTAGGTGCGAACGTTGGCAATGCGTGCTCTGATTTTTTCATCATGTTGTGTTCAATCTTAACCGAAAAAAAAGCTCCCGAAAACGAGAGCTTGTTAACTTATGGTGAATATCTTTCAGGCTAGATCCTTGCAAGATTGGCCTTTATATCAGCGAAATGTGGAATGATGGGTTAAAACCACTCGGCTTCGTCTTCAATAATGGCATTGAGCACAGGTTGCCATTGTTGTTGCATACCGAGGTACAATTTTTGCGTTTTGTCAAAAACTGAAAGACCTTGCATGGCAAGTTGACCATAAGCGGTACGTTCAGAAATCCAAGCAACGGGCTGTTGTTCAACTTTATTGAAAAAATCTTGAATTTCTTTGGAATGAGCAGAATTGTGTTTTACACGATTGGCAAGCAATAAGATTTGGACTTTACCTTTACGAATCCGTTTAATTTCTTGCAAATGCTTTAAAAAACGACGGGTCGAGTCGATGTCAAAGAAAGATGGTTGTAGCGGGGTAATGATGGCATGGGCTTCACTGACCAACTGATCTGCATGTTCACCCGATAACGCACCCGGTGCATCGATAATTAGATATTCAATCCCTTTTGGTACATCACCAATCGACTTTTCATGACGCCAATCTAGGCTCTGAATTGGGGCGGCAGTCTCTGGGCGCTGTTTGAGCCATTGACGTGCAGACTTTTGATTGTCAGCATCTGCCAAGGCCACTTTATAACCTTTTTGCGCAAGTGCAGAGGCTAAACTGATTGCTGTGATGGTTTTGCCACAACCACCTTTTTGATTGGCAATTAATATCGTTTTCATCGACCTAAATAGATTTTATTCTGCTCATCCCTAGCATATCATTGTTTAATGCGGGGAATATGACAAAGAACCAAAGTCTAAGTTTTTTCTATACGTTTCGCTGTAATATATTAAAAAGATTAGGAATTTTAAATGTCTGTCTGGATGGCCATGCTCATTGGCGCGTGTATTGGGATTGTACTGACCACCTTAATATTAAGTGGCAGTCGCAATGGAAGGATTAAGGCAGAATACGAGCAATATATTGCAGAACTAGAATTGGAACATCAGCAGGCATTGGCCCATGCACAAAAACGCAGTGTAAATACCAGTCGTGCTGTTTTAAAAGGCAAAATGGCTGAACAAATGGCGCCGATCATGCCTGAATTTCAGTATTTACCTAGCGATGCAAAGTTTCTCGGTGACCCGATCGATTATGTGGTTTTTGATGGTTACACTGATTTTCGTGATGGTGATGGACTCGCTGAAGACATCGAAGTGGTGCTGATTGATATTAAAAGTGGTGGGGCACGTTTGACCAAAGGGCAACAAGCGATTGCTCAAGCCATTGCCGAAGGGCGAGTGCGTTTTGAAACCATCCGAATTGATTTTGAGCATATTTAAGCTCGCGTGATTCAGGCTCAGAAGCGTAGAAAAGTAATAAGGACAGAATATTCACATGGAAAAACTCTTAGCGACTGCAGCCGTTTTTGCGCTCATGCTGTGGATATGGTCTGAATATTTTCGTGCCATTCCACATTTAGAGCAGACAGGTGTGCTGAAAAATTTTCAGGTCACAGCGACTCAGGCATTTTCCGGTGAATATTTGCTGTTGGATAAACGCTACTACAGTGCCAGTAGTCGTACACTACATCCGGCAGCACCGACTGTGGTGGGTGGCTTTCAAGACTTGGCCTATGTCAGCAATATTGATCTGCTACTGAGTTCAGGCGCAAATGATATCCAATCTTTAAAATACCATCTTGAATGGTCTCAGCAGAACCGCTGTTTTAGTGTGCAAGCGAAAGACGCGCCCTCGACACAAATTGAACAGCTCAAGTCCGAATTGCAAAATGTTAGTGTGATTGCTCAATCCGAAGATGTCGCAAATCGTATTCGGCGTTTAAAATCAGGTGATCGCGTGGAGATTTTGGGTGAATGGGTGGATGTGCATTCCATCAAAACAGGGAAGTCGTATAACACCTATAATGTGTTGAATAAAAAGCCCTGTCATATCCTAAAAATTAATGCCATTCGACTAATCAAAGACTAGGTACTTTTATCTATATTTGATTGTGCTTAAACATGGCCTTGGACGCTTTAACTCAACTTCCGTGCGCGGGCGAGCAACATGCGCTGACCAATTTTTGGAATGCCTTCTGCATCAAAATACTGCGTTTCAAAACATTCAAACTGGGCATCTTCAAGCAACTTTTGCATATGACGATCCAGATGACAGCCATCCGCGACTTTCTTTTGAATGGGCGTCAGTAGGTGTTGTAACTGCTTAATTTTCCGATTTTCATTGTGTTGTACATGCTCTACTAAATGAAATGTCCCTGTTGGTTTAAGGACGCGGTAGATTTCTTCAAGCGCAGTTTCAATATCGGCAATGCTGCATAAGGTCCATGTACTCACGACATGATCTAGACTTTCATCTGCAAAGGGTAATTTTTCAGCACCGGCTAAAATATGCTGTACCTCAAACGGCGCTGCATGTACACGTTCAGCAGCTAAATGAAAAATATCAGGATTGGGTTCTAGGGCAAAAACCGTATCGACATTTTGATAAAACGCTAAATTCAAACCTGTACCAAAGCCAATTTCGAGCACCTCACCAGACACGGCTAAAAGGAGTTCGCGTCGTTTATCCATCAGGCTTGGCACCTGCATGACTTGATTTAAAAGATGCGGAAAAATGTGTTGTTGATAAAATTTATAAATCATAGCGAGGATTTTTGTTGGCTTTTTTTAAAGTGTAATTCATGTCTTTTTAATTTTAAATCATGTGGTAGGGCGTGGATATGGGCCAATTGACTGAATAACAGCATTTTGTTACCAAGTTCATAAGGTTTATGCAGACTGTGTGCGTAATATAGAGTTACAACTAGTGAAAACGACATTCATCAGGCTCAACCTACGCGATTTTAAGCTCATGTTCAGGTTGGGGCATTATGAATAGATGAAGTCGGCTCAATTGCAGAATTAAAATTGAGTAATGTGAAGTATTACAGGGTAAAGAGGATAACGCGATGATCAAGCGAATTGCATTAAGTACTGTGCTTGCAGGCTTTTTATTGAATGTCGGTGTCCAAGCGTCTTCAGATTATAATATTGCCAAAGGCTTAGCACCTGTTGCCAAAGGCCAGTCAATTTCTACCTTGAAAGAATTTAAAGGTGATTTCCGAATTCTAGGTTCAAAAACCTATCAAACAGATGAACAAGCAAAATTTTCTCCGATCGATTATGCGGTCAGTTGGGGTTTATTTGCAGAGCCAGAAATAGCTCGTACGATTTCAGTCAATCAATATGACCGTTTCTTAAATTGGAAAATGGATCGCGTTCCTGTACCGCAAAAGCAAGCCATGATGATGGTGTCGAATATGCACATCATTCCTGCAAACCCGCAAATTGCGAAACAAATTACTCAAGTGAAACGTGGCGATCTTGTGCGTTTAAAAGGGGATTTGGTTGAGGTGAAAGACAAAGATTTGGTTTGGACTTCATCTTTGACCCCAACAGATACGGGTGATGGGGCTTGTGAGGTTTTTCGTGTAAGTTCGATTCAGTGGATTGAAAAAGTCAAAGGCTAAACTTCGATTGCATCGAGATCGTATTGAAATCGGTGTGCATTAGATTCAAGGTAAAATAATTTGATGATGAAAATGACGATAAAGAAACAGCTTATTTTGAGTCTAATGTTGGCGAGTGGTTTGGCGCTTGGTGGATGTACCAGTATGAGTTCAACTGTAGATGGGAAAACCCATGTATTTACTGAACAGCAAAGTTGTCCGACTTTGCTTGAGATGGATCGTGGACAGACTTTGGAAGTACTGTTAAACGAAAATCCAAGTACCGGATATGTATGGTCTTTGGCTGAGCAACCGAAACTTTTTAAAGTTGAAGAAGTGTTTCAATCAGCTCAACAACAACAACAAGCTGCTGCTGCAGATGCGACACCAGTGCTTGGTGCCGGTGGTCAAAAAACTTATCGTTTTACCGCAACGACTGCGGGTGAAGAATTACTACATTTGAAGCATGCACGAGCTTGGGAAAAAACCGCGATGGCTGAATGGACTTGCAGAGTTCGAGTATCTTGATTTGAACCAATGATGAAAAGATAAAAAAAGCCAGTATTTATACTGGCTTTTTTATTGCAGACGAACTGATTTAGAACGTCTATCTAGGCATTATTTCACGCTGAGCGCTTGACCGTCAAATTGAATACCTTCCCAACCATTTTGCATAAATTGGCGAATGTTTTGGTGGTCAGTTGCGTCTGGTGTCGCCAAAACAGCAGCATAATGTTCAGCAAAAAGACTTAATGTTTCAGCTTGGTTTAGACCATTCAATTGGGCAAAAGAAAATACTTTGGCACTGCCTTGGTTTTCAGTCGCTGCATTGGCTTGTTTGCCATTGGTAAAAGCAGTTGGTGTGTGGTTATAACGCGCTTCAATAAATGCAATCACATCTGAAAATTTCGCAGTCCCTGCTTGAAGTTGATCTAATAATTCCTGAGCCATAATGTCCTCTTTCAATAAAAAATACCGCAAAGTGTTGCAGACTATAGCAAGCTTTGGCCCAAACATTTAACACTATTTGCGTAAATTAAATGCGTGTATATTGAAGGGCGACCTTAGGCAGACTGTTGCCTAAATTGTAGATACCAATGATGTTGAAGTAGGACAACTATGAACTGGCTTTTGGTCGCATGTGGCGGCGCAATTGGGGCAACACTTCGCTATGCAGCAGGACTGTTATTGGCCAAGCCAACAGTACTTTTTCCTTGGGCAACATGGTGGGTGAATATTTTAGGTTGCTTTTGTGCAGGTGTGTTCTTTGCATTTAGCCAAAAATATCCCGTTCTACAAAATGAAGCACGCTTATTGCTTATGGTCGGGATCTTAGGTGGCTTTACCACCTTTTCCAGTTTCGGTTTAGAAACCTTTCAACTGCTTAGACAAGGGCAAAGTGGGCTAGCATTCAGTTATGCCATTTCTAGTGTGGTGATTGGTGTCATTGTATTGGGGCTGGGATTTTACCTATTTCAGTCGATTTTAAAAATAGATGTTTAAAACAACGTTTGAAAACCTCAAAATTTCAGACATAAAAAAGAAGCTCAGGCTGGAGGAGGGGAACCCTGAACTTCTTCAATGCTTTAATTTTAAAAGCAAAAACTTAATCGAAACTGAACTTATTGTGAGCGTTTGAAACGCGCAAAGCGTTTATTAAAGTTCGCAATACGTCCTTCGTTATTCACTTGACGTTGTTCACCTGTATAAAAAGGATGTGATGCACTTGAGATATCGAGCGTCACATATGGATAGGTCTTGCCTTCAAACTCTTTGGTTTGATTGGTGCTTAAGGTACTGCCAATGACAAAAAAGGCATTGGCATTGGTGTCATGAAAGAGCACTTCACGGTATTCGGGATGGATGTTGGCACGCATTCTTCTGTTCCTTAAATTTATTGATTAAAGAAATGTTATAACATAACAATTAAAAATGCAAATATTGCCCGAAATTCATCGGGCAATCATCAGCGCTTTACGCTCCCTTAAGCGCTAGGTGGGACCAACTCATCAAAAAGATCATTGAGATTGTCATTCACTTTCAAATGAATCAAATTCCAATAATGCCCTGAAACAGTCCGGTTCACCATCAGGGTGTCTGGCGACGGTTTAAACACATCCCAGTATTTAAGAGATGGCTTAATTAATTCTACCCCGTCATGGTGCGCTGAATTTTCAGCAAAGTCGTATTGTGTGGTCAGCGGACGCATCAGTACTTCAAGCCATTGCTCATACAAGTCCACAGGGAATTTACCGAGTTCATTGAGGGAATGTAGGGCATCGAGTTGCTGTTCCATCAGTGGAATATCGTGCTTGCGTGCAGCATTAATCAATTGCTTAAAGTGCGACACGATTTCAGGAGACAGGGTTTTCACACCGCCGTAGTCATATACGATGACTGAACCATCTTCACGAAAGGCGAAGTTGCCCGGATGCGGGTCACAGTGGAAACGTTTAAGGAAGAAAATTTCACGGCCTATGGCACGGAATAAGCGCCTTCCCAAGGCATTTCGTGTTTCTTGTGACCATGTGCTGGCAGTTTCTATACTGTCGCCAAGCTCTAGACTTAGAGTCAAAATATGACGTGAAGAATAATCTTTATAGACCTGTGGAATGATGATTTTGTCATCCAGCGCACTATGAAAAGCACGGGCCACATCTAAGTTTTGTGCTTCAATTTCATAGTTTAGTTCATTATCCAAACTGTCCTGAATTTCACGAAACAGCTTGTCTTGTAACTTCCGATCAATTTTCAATACGCCCATCAGACGAAGTGCAAGCCGAACTTGTTTTAAGTCACTGTCACAGGCTTCTTCGACACCCGGATATTGGACTTTCACTACAACCTGCTGACCATTAGGTAACACGGCTTTATGCACCTGCCCAATGGATGCAGCGGCAAAAGGTTGTTCTTCAAAACTTTTAAAAATTTGCGCGAGGGGTTTGCCGAGTTCTTGTTCTACTTGAGCCTTAATTTCAGCAAAAGGCATGGCTGGCGCTTGGCGTTGTAATTTACTGATCGCTTTTGCGACTTCAGGTGGAAAAATGTCTTTGTACTGCGAGGCAATTTGTCCGACTTTCATCACCGCACCCTTCATTTCACCCAAAGTGTCTGCAATTTGCAGACCGATGTCCTGAAAAAGTTTACTGCGAGATGCATTTTTCTGTTCTTCATCGGCAGTGATATTGCGGATGGAATTGGAAACGGTTTTAGTAGCAATGCTTGCCGTCATACTGGCAAGTTTCATAAAGCGACGACCCGGTGTGCTAGCCGTTTTTGCCATGTGATGTTCCTCAAGATCATCATTTATTATCTAATACCGATCATAGGCGACAAAACACAAACTGCCTACTTTAAATTGTTAAGACTTTATTTCCATTGATAAAATGATGGGCAAAAATGTAAATACTGAAAATAATTCAGGCAAATTTAAGCCACGCGCTGAATGGTTTAAAATATCGCGTCGCTAGAAGAGAACTGAACGATGAAAGTGTATCGCTATTTAACCGGTAAAGATGATGTCAATTTCTGTGCCCGTGTGACCAAAGCTTTAAATGAAGGCTATGAATTGTATGGCTCACCGACTATGAGTTTTAATGGGACAGATGTGATCGTCGGGCAGGCGATCGTGAAAGACGTAGAAGTCGACAGCCAAGTGCCACAAGGTTTAAAAAAGGCCATCGATGCGCTTAATTAGTTGGCTTTGCTGCTTCGCTCGTTTCAGTTTTTTCCAGTTCTAAATGTGGAATGAGATATTTGCTGCATTGGTTATGGTGTAAATTTTCATTCAAGGTGATGAGGTTTTGCGTCACGATAAAATCCTGATCATCCGCAGAGGCAAACTTTTGATTGGCCTTGATGAAGTCCTGATAGGTATACGTCATACCAGATTGCTGACAACTTAATTTTAAACGTGCGGTATATGAGTCTGCTTGTTGTTCATGATAAAAGCGAAAGGCTGTCCAAAGTGCTTGATTGATGTAATCAAATTCGGGTTGTGATTGGACTTTGATGGGTGCGTGATATAAAGGAAATTCATGTCGGTTGATTGACTGTTCAGCCAGTAGTGACATGGAAAAGCCTAAGCTCAGACAGAGACTGATCGAGCGAAATACATAGGACATGTTTATTTTCCTCTTCTTCGTGCTTTTTTATTTATGGCATTGCTATGCAGGGTGCTAATTTGCATTAATCTTCTGCATAGCCTAGCCGCCTTTTTAAAGTAACTTTTTAGATGATTTTTTAGGGCTTATCCCGCATGTGCTAAACGTTTATTCATCATAAATAAACGTGTAAGTAGCAGTATACATGCGACAGTCAGGCCCACAATCAGGCCAATCCAAACGCCTGCAGCACCAGTCGTGGTAAAGCGTGCAAGATAGATCCCGACAGGGAAGGCAATGATCCAATACGCGATCATGGTGATCCACATCGGCCCTTTAGTGTCTTGCATACCGCGTAAACACCCTGCGGCACTGACTTGCCATGCATCCATCAACTGATAGGCAATCGCGAACAAAACCAAATACACGGCAAGCTGAGTCACATCATAGTCATTAGTATACAGTGACACAATTTCATTACGTAAAAGCCAAAGCAGCAGCATGGTAATTAGGGCAAATACCGTCCCTGTCAACATACCGACTTTCTGGACTTTTCGCATAGCTAGCCAGTTTTTTTCCCCATAATAGGTACCGACCCGAATGGTCAGCGCAATCGCTAGTGACATTGGAATCATAAACAATTGCGAGGTAATCGAAATGGCCACCTGATGCGCTGCAATGGTAACTTCGCCCAAAGGACTCAACACAATAGCGGCTGTACTAAAAATACTGACTTCAAAGAAAATAGCTAAGCCAATGGGAAAGCCAAGTTTTAAAATACGTTTGATCCATTCACTGTTCATTTTTTCAAAAGCAGCGAAAGGTTGGGTCTTTTGATAGGCCGATCCTTTGAAAACGTACATCGCCAAAGCAAAGAACATCAACCATTGCAAAATCGCGGTGGCAAAACCACATCCTGCAGAACCTAATTCAGGGACTGGGCCTAAACCATACATAAAAATAAAGTTCAGTGGAATTAACACCAATAAGGCCAATAGACTCAGCACAGTGACTGGACGCGGATGCCCCAATGCTTCTGAGTAACCACGTAAAGCTGCGTACATGGTGACAGCAGGCATACCTAAACTAATCGCATGTAGAAATAAACTGGCTTTGGGAAGCAAGGCCTCAGGTACACTAAGTACAGGAAGTAAAAGCGGCATTGCCTGTAAAACCAGTGCAGCGATAATGCCAAGAAACAACGCAACCCACAAAGACTGACGGGCGATGGTGGCAATTTTTTCAGGCGTCCGAGCACCATTGGCTTCGGCAACCAATGGGGTGGTGGCAATCATAATGCCGCTGAACAGCAGCATGACTGGTATCCATAAGCCGACCCCGACCGCAATGGCTGCAAGGTCATTGGCGGACATGTGTCCAGCCATGATGGTATCAATGAGACCAAATCCCGCTTGCGCAAACTGCGTGATCAATATCGGGATCATTAAATGAAACAGTTGTTTTAATTCATACTTGCTGCTTGTTACAGCCGTGACAATAGACACAGAATGTACTCATTTCTTGTGAGGTGCTTAGGAATGAGGTCTTAGCGTTGGAAAGTGAGAAGCACACCAATAAAAATCACCACGCCACCCAATAAGCGTTGCCAGTTAATCGGGGTTTTTTCAGTGCCGAGCAAGCCAAAATGGTCAATTACCATCGACATTAAGATCTGTCCAAAAATAATCAGACCGGAGAGGGATAAAAAACCCAGTTTCGGTGCGGTATAAATACTGATACTGATGGCATAAACACCCAAACATCCCCCCAGCCATAAATACCAAGGGATTTGAGCAAAACTTGCAAAGTCCGGTTTTTCGACCGATTGAAAAAACACCATAAAGGCGAGGACTATTGTACCAACCAAAAAAGAAAAAAGGGCAGCTTGCAGCGGTGAATATAAATATTCACGCAATTGGCTGTTGATCGCTGTTTGAATGGTCATGGCGATACCAACACCCATCGCGAGCGGCAGTAAGTACAATAAATGGCTGCTTATTTTCATCTTGTTATCAGCAAATTCTTTTTTAATATGATCAGTCTACTGTATTCAATCAGAGTTTTCACAAGCACTCTGATGCAGTCATGTTAAAATACGCAGCATTCTTCAACGCATTTTGAGCAATCTCCTTGGCTGAATTAAATCCTGCACTCGTTCCTTTGTCTTTATACATTCACATGCCGTGGTGTGTGCGTAAATGTCCATACTGTGACTTTAATTCGCATGCGGTGCCGAATGGTGAATTGTCTTTGGACTTAGAACAAGAATATTTACAGGCGTTGGTTGAAGACTTTAAAACCCAAGTCGATTTTGCTCAGGGTCGCCTGATTCATAGTGTATTTATTGGTGGCGGTACACCATCTTTGATTTCTGCCCAAGGTTATCAATGGTTATTTACTCAGCTCAAAGCATTGGTGCCATTTGAAAAGGGCTGTGAAATTACCTTGGAAGCCAATCCCGGTACGGTTGAGCACGATCCTTTTTCAGGTTATTTAGAGGCAGGGATTAATCGTTTATCTATCGGTGTGCAGAGTTTTAATACCGAGCAACTGAAAAAACTGGGTCGGATTCACTCGAATGACGATGCCATTTCTGCCATTCAGCATGCACGGGAAGCAGGTTTTGAACGGGTGAATGTCGATTTGATGCATGGCCTGCCTGAACAAGCGATTGAGCAAGCGCTTTTGGATTTGAAATTGGCTGTGGAAAATGGCGCAACACATGTGTCGTGGTATCAGTTGACGATTGAGCCGAATACGGTCTTTTTCCGCACCCAGCCGATTCTGCCTGTCGATGATGTGCTTGAAGAGATTCAAGCGCAGGGCGAAGCCTATTTAACAGCGCAAGGCTTTATCAATTATGAAGTGTCGGCATGGCGTAAAGAAAAGCCGTCGGCACACAATTTAAATTACTGGCAGTTTGGTGACTATTTAGCGATTGGCGCAGGCGCGCATGGTAAAGTGACCATGCCAGACGGGGTGTATCGTTTCCAAAAAACCCGATTGCCGAAAGACTATTTAGCCAAAGTCCCAGCGGAGAATCTTCAGTTTAAACGCATTGAGTCAGAAGATATGCCTTTTGAATTTATGATGAATGCTTTACGGCTAAATCATGGTGTAGATGCAAGTTTGTATACGCAGAGAACGGGTGAGAGTTTAGCGCCAATCTCTGAATTATTGGCTTCATTACGTCAGCGTCAATTGATGGTGAATGATCCTGAGCGTTTGTCTTGTACTGAACAGGGGCATATCTTTTTAAACTCAGTGTTGGAAGAGTTTTTGTAATGAATGCTATTGAAAAATTGTTTTTTTAATTTAAAAAGCACGTAAATTTTTATATTTCTAATGTAGTTTGCGTCCAATTTGTAAAATTAGACCTGTAATAATCCAATACATATTACAAGAAGGACTATCCTAAAAATGAAATATATTTTAAGTGCTGCAGTATTCAGTTTAGCTTTGATTGGTTGTGCAGATAAAAAGGCTACAGTAGAAAACACGGTATCAACTGAACCAGCGTCAGCAACTACTCCGTCGAATGACATTGCTATTGCTCAGGACGAGCAAGTTATTCATTTTACTGGGCCGCAAGATCTGACGATTGAGCTAAAAACCAAAGATAATTTTGAAACTGCACAATTGACGGATAATTCTGATCGTGTGTATGAATTGAAACGAGGAGTTTCAGGAAGTGGTGTACGACTTGCCAACGACCAAGGTGTTTCAATTCACTTTAAGAACTTTAATGGTGTGAATGAAGGCACTGTTGAGTTGGTAAAAGATAAACCCATAGAGATTAAAGAATTTATTGCTGATAAAGCAAAGTAAATATTAAAAAAGACCGCATGAGCGGTCTTTTTTTAATTTAGCTTAACGATGTTTCGGTGGCATTGGCGGTAATTTATGCTGCGAAACAGGTTTGTGTTGATTGCCTTTAAAAGCTACTGCCTTATGATTTTGTTTGGCAAATTTTGCATGAGCTTGTTGATGCTCTTTTTTCACCATTTGCGGCCCAGCAGGTTTGTGATGTGTTGCTTTAGGCGGTACAGGTTTTTTATCGAAGTGTGCAGCAGGTAGCGGATTTTTATGATCGAATGCAGGCGCTGCCATTGCAGACATTGTCGCAGTTGTTGCAATCAGACCAACCATCAATGAAGACATCAATTTTTTCATGGTTACGCTCTCTATGAATCAATGAAGTCATCATAGGGGGAGGCTATGGAGAAGATATGAAGTTGTATGAGATACAAATGTAAAGCTAAAATTATGGAGTTAAATTTACTTTAAGTATTTAATATTTATTAAATAAAATTATGTTTTAGCGATAAGGTGTTCTATTTTTGTTGAAAAATACAACAATATTTCTCCATATAAAGTTCATCTTTATACATTGTTATTACCTCATGAAGAAATTAAAAATACTACTCGTAATTCCTATAGATCAAAATTAAAAGAGAAGACAAAAAAGACCGCCGAAGCGGTCTTTTTATAGAGTCATTTAACTCGGTTTAAAGCTTAGTAGTCAAAGCTAAAGTGTTCAGGAGCCAAAGAAGTCATGGTCTTCGATGGGTTAACCATTGCTTCAGCGTGACCTTGTGAGCGTGGTAATAGACGTTCAAAGTAGAAGTCAGCCACTTTGATTTTTGCTTTATAGAACTCAGGAACTTCTGCACCATTGCCTTCTGCTAATTTTTCAGAAGCTACGGCAGCTTGTTGTGCCCAGAAATAAGCCATCATCACGTAGCCAGAGAACATTAAGAAATCGACAGAAGCAGAAGATACGATGTCACGGTCTTTACGTGCTGCAAGCATGATACGAACCGTTAATGCATTCCACTGTGCGCAAAGCTTCGTTAAGTCCCACGCAAAACGACGCATGTATTTGTTACGTGCATGTTGACCACAGAACTTCAAGATTTCAGCTGTGTAGTCACGAATCACTTTACCTTTAGAGGTCAGCAGAACTTTACGACCAATCAAGTCTAGTGCTTGAACACCGGTTGTGCCTTCGTAGAGAGTAGAGATACGTGAGTCACGAACAATTTGTTCCATGCCCCATTCTTTAATATAACCATGACCTCCGTATACTTGCATACCATGGTTTGCAGCTTCATAACCCATTTCGGTTAAGAAACCTTTGAGAATCGGGGTGTAGAAGCCTAAGTGGTCATCATGTGCTTCAAACGCTGCTGTATCACCGCGGGTTAAAGCATCAGTCATTTTGTCCGCAATTTGAGCTGCATAGTAAATCATTGAACGGCCGCCTTCAGCGATCGCTTTTTGAGTTAAAAGCATACGACGTACGTCTGCATGGTGAATAATCGCATCGGCTACTTTTTCAGGATCTTTTTTACCTGAAAGTGCGCGCATAGACATACGTTCTTTGGCATATGGAAGAGCGCCTTGGAATGCCAATTCAGCATGTGCAATACCTTGGATCGCTGTACCAATACGTGCAGTGTTCATGAAGGTGAACATTGCGTGTAGGCCTTTGTGTTTTTCACCGATCAAGTAACCAATCGCATTGTCAAAGTTCAACACAGCTGTTGCTGAAGCACGGATCCCCATTTTGTGTTCAATCGAACCACAAGTCACAGGGTTGCGTTCGCCCACTGAACCGTCTGCATTCACAAGGAATTTTGGAACGATGAACAATGAAATGCCTTTGGTGCCCGCAGGTGCATCTGGAAGACGAGCAAGTACGATATGCACGATGTTATCTGTTAAATCATGCTCACCCGCAGAGATGAAGATTTTTGTACCAGAAATTGCATAGCTACCGTCAGCTTGAGGTTCCGCTTTGGTTTTTACCTGACCTAAGTCGGTACCGCATTGAGGTTCAGTTAAGCACATGGTGCCTGACCAAGTTCCAGCAACAAGGTTCGGTAAATATTGGTTTTTCTGTTCTTCTGAACCAAATTGTAGAATGGTGTTGATACAACCTACGCTGAGACCCGGATACATTTGGAATGACCAGTTTGCTGTACCCATCATTTCAGATTTGATGAGATTCAACGACTGTGGCAAGTTTTGACCGCCAAATTCTTCAGGGAAAGACAGACCTTGCCAGCCACCCTGTACAAATTGGTCATAGGCTTCTTTAAAACCTTTTGGTGTTTTTACATCGCCATTTTCAAAATGACAGCCTTCTTCATCACCCGTTTGGTTTAAAGGCGAAAGGATGTTTTCACAAAAATCCGCTGCACCTTCTAAAATCATGTCGACAGTGTCTGCATCAGCAGCTTCACCATTAGACAAAGTTTTGTAATGTGCTGGGTAATCGAGTACTTCATTCATTAAGAAACGAATATCGTGTAAAGGCGCTTTATATGCAGGCATAATCTTAATCCTAATATCTAAATTTTTTGGATTATCTGTATTGATGATTTGATTATTCATAATTTCATCAAAAAAACATTGATGAATACGCCCTTAAAAAATGTCAGAAAGGCGAATTGTAATATTTAACCAACATGTGAAAAATAAACTTCTGATAGACTTGATGTTGATCTTTTGATCATTTTTTTCTTTTAATAAATCATAAAGAACTTAGGTCTTTCGTACAATTATGCGATTAAAATATATAACACTTTGTTTACTGGGTTTGAGTATTACTGGGTGTGCTCAACATGTCATAAAAACCAATTCAACGGATCAGTCTCTCGGGCAACAAGCCACTCAAGGCTTAAACGCAATGTTTGAAAATGCCAGTTATGACATGAAAGGGCAATTTTCAATTCAAACCGATATTCAGTTCGATGAAAAAAAGCCTGAAACCAAGTCAAAACCTGCAACTAGTACACAGCCAGAGCTGGATCCTAAACTTAAAAAACAACTTGATCAGTTGATTAAAACCCAAAATATTCCGTTTAGCCAAAAAGAAAAGAAACAGCTCTATCAAGCCATTGCCAATGAATCGATCCCACCATCAGCGCGTTATAGCGATGAAGAGGATGGCGTTTCTCCGCAATCTAAAATTGCTCAATCACTGCTGAATGTGTTGAATGATTTACAGTTTAGCTATAGCGGTTCAGTACATTTTAGAGAAAAACTTGCTGCCTTAACCTTGCAATTGAGTTATCAAAAACCGACTTTGCAGGTCAATGCACAGTTGCCGATGATCATTGATTTTAATCAACATAAATTTTATACCAACTACTTTGCGTTCATGCCGTTTATGGTAAATCGTGAAAGCCAAAGCAGCTTGGCTTATGTGGATTTTTCAAAACATAAAGAGACGATTGCTCAGTACGATTTGAAAAAATTTGCTGACTATTTAAAACAAATGAATGCTTTGCCCTATGTCTTGGCAGAGCCGAATCAAGTGCAAAATATTGCTTTAACACGTGATGAAAAAAATGCAGGGCTGACTAAAAAAATCCGCTATGTGGGTGATCTTAATGCGCTATACACCCAGCTTGAACTTTTCGATTTTGTGAACGCCAACTATTACACCACGCAAATCAAAGGTCAGCGCAATAGTGACGCTGAGCAAGATAAATCTGTGGACGCAGCTGTGCATCTCAGTGCTTCCGAAGAGGCGATGGCTGCGGCTGAAGCGGCGGGAGGGACTGCAGTAGCGGCAGCAGCTGAGGATGAAGACTTTGATGCGGCTTATGCATCTGTTGAACGTGTGAATGAGCTGCTCAATGCGAAAATGCATGGCCTGATGTATCACCAACATGAAACGGAAGAAGAACAAACGTCTTCTGCAGCTGAATCTGCTGAGTACGCGATCGATACTGCAAGTGCATATGCGGATGCGACCGCGGGTGATGACGAAGAAACCTATAGTTCGGATACTGAAGTAACCGAAGCTTATGCGGCTTCCGAAGAAGATGACGAAACAGCGAATTTATCTGAGGAAGTCTGTCAGGCCTTGATGAACACCAAACAGGTGCCGATTGGTAAAGTCACACTGTGTCAGGATTATCAAGATGTTCGGGTGATACCGCTGCAAGAAGATTCTGTACCATCGGCCTCTGCTGCGGACGCATCCAATACAGATTCAGAGATTTCGGACGCTGTTGAGCAGTTAAAACCAGTATTCCAGCAATATCAAAGTGAACAACTTATCGATGTAAAACAATTTCAGCAATTATGGCAAAAGCATCAAGCTGAAATTGCGCAGGTGCTGAATGCACAGGATAAATCATCTTCGAATGTTGTGATGGATGTAGGCTTAGATCACAAAGGCCGCGTCCAAGTAATGGACTATCAATTGGCCTTTAATGAGCCACGTTTAGGTCAATTAAAGCTGAAAAGTAGCAACCAAATCTTGAATTATGGCAATGCGACTAAAATTGATCGTCAAGCCATGAAACAGGCAAAATCCATTGAGGAAGTCAGTAAAGATTCACTCTTTGAAAATATGTTGAAAGGTCTGCTTGCACCAATCACGGGAAATGATCCTCTGCTTGCTGAAGCAGAAACTGCATCGGTCGATGATGTCCGTGCTGCAAATGAAGAAATCGAACTTCCTGAATATCTCAGTACTGTGGCATTGCAAAGTTATAAACGTCATCAATCTGAAGTGAAAGCCTATCAAGCGGCATTTGTCGTGGCATTTGCTAATTATCGCGCTCAGTATGTGCGTTATTACTCAGCCAATGATTTGAATGAAATTGCAGAAGTTTATGCATATCGATTTGTTGATGGCTTAAAAGAACCAACAGGCAATGCGCTGAAGCGTTTAAATCAATTACGTGATAAGCATGCTTTGCATCGCTATCAAGACTTTGATGACTTAGGTTCTTCGGTCAACCATTATGTACAGTCAGGAATTGGCGAGTACAAAGCTCAGGTTGAATGGAAGCAGTTGCAAAAAACCTATAAGACTGATCAGGCGATATTTGCACATTTATATCAACAAAACTTTTTAGCCAGTTATGAACTGGAAGGAACTAA
Source organism: Acinetobacter sp. YH12039 (assembly GCF_013420015.1). Taxonomy (NCBI): domain Bacteria; kingdom Pseudomonadati; phylum Pseudomonadota; class Gammaproteobacteria; order Moraxellales; family Moraxellaceae; genus Acinetobacter; species Acinetobacter sp. YH12039. Next base: position 95,910 of record NZ_VOZA01000005.1, read on the forward strand.
AAAAGCGCATTTGGTGAAAGCATCAAAAATCTATGCGCAAGCCTTTGCTGATGATATCAAAGGAAAATTATCAGAAGCGTCATTACAAGGCCTAACAGCAGAACACGAAGAGTTGTTCAGCCAATCGGCTTATTATGAAACCTATAAGGCCATTCAAAAACACAAGAACTAAGTCGGATCAAAAAAGAACCTCGATTGAGGTTCTTTTTTTAGGTGTTTCGACTGCTCAGAAAGTGAATTGAGCAAATCATTTTGAATTATAGAAAGTCTTTTAGATCAGGTTTGACACCATTCCAAATGGAAAAAGATTCGATCGCTTGACCAACCAACATGCCAAAACCTTCTGAGGTTGGAACATGGCGTGCTTTGGCTTGATCCAAAAATGTCGACGGTTTGCCATAGGCCATTTCATAGGCGTGGGTGAATTGTAAAGCTTCAGGCAAAATTAGCGGATCACCCGTTAAACTGGCCGATGTTGCGTTAATCACCAGATCAAATTGACCTGCTAAGTCAGTGAGGGCAATGGCTACAAGTTCGGCATTGGGGACAGCAGTTTTTAAGTCAGCGACCAATTGTTCAGCACGCGCTAAAGTCCGGTTGGCAATCACGATTTTTTTGGCCCCGGCTTGTACCAGTGGGTAAATCACGCCACGTGTTGCACCACCTGCACCAATGATCAATATATCGCTCTGTTCTAAATTCCAATCTAAGGCATGAATGGCATTCACCAAGCCTTGACCATCAGTATTATCACCGTGTAATTGACCATCTTGCATCCATAATGTATTGACCGCACCTGCAATTTTGGCACGTTCAGTAAGGACGGCACATTGTGCATAGGCTTGTTCTTTAAATGGAACAGTGACATTCATACCGATGCCACCTTCGGCAAAGAAGGATTCGACGCTGTGCTGAAAACCATCGAGTGGCGCAAGTCGTTTGCTGTACTGAATGTCGAGGCCTGTTTTTTCAGCGAAGGCATGATGAAGTTCAGGTGAGCGTGATTGTTCAATCGGGTTGCCAATCACGGCAAATTGTTTGCTCATTGCACAGCGTCCATGTAGATGTGAAAGAGCAGACAATATACGCCAAAACCGAGGATGGCTAAAGTTCGGGCAGTCTTAAAATCGTGAAATAAAGGCGGAAAATTAAGGATTACAAATATCTAGGACGCTTTGAATCAAGATGCTCGCTGCACTGATGACTAAACCAATCAAGGCAACCACCATGAAGCCAATAGCCAAATTATCATTCAAAGACGTTTCAGAAAAAATATTGGTACTGATGGCGCTGATCAGCACAACAGCAAAGCTCCAAAACACCAATGGAGTAAGATTGACAGCTTTTTTATTGAGTATTTGATGTGTCATGTGCGTTGTACTCCGTACAAGAAAATAACAGCTATGAGTTTATTGACACATTGTGCAATGACATAGCTTAAAGCTGTTTAAAAGATGTGTCATTGTTGAGCAATCTGATTACAAAGTAAATGCTTAAAAAATTTATTTATGCATCAAGATATTACATACAAATGAATACTCTAATCCTCAGGCAATAAAAAGCCCCTGACGGACAGGGGCAAATACATGTTTATCGGTTTTATTTCAGCGTATTCAGCCAATCTTGCGGTTTTAAATAAAAGTCAGTCAGTCTTTTTTCAGCAGAATGTTCTTCCCATTCAGGACGATACGACCAGCCTGCCAAGGGTGGCATACTCACTAAAATCGACTCAATACGCCCGCCAGTTTGTAAGCCAAATAAGGTACCACGGTCATAGACCAGGTTATATTCAACGTAACGACCACGACGGTATAGTTGGAAGTCTCGTTGTGCTTCGGTATAGGCTTTGTCTTGGTTTCTTTGGAAGATCGGTAAAATCGCCTCTAAATAACCATTACCCACGGCCTGCATATATTTGAAACAGGTTTCAAAGTCCCATTGGTTGAGATCATCAAAGAATAAACCACCCACACCACGTTGTTCATCACGGTGTTTTAGATAGAAATAGTCATCACACCATTTCTTATGTTCATCATAGAGTGTATCGCTAAATGGGGCACAAAGATCATGGGCAGTTTGATGCCAAGATAAGACATCTTCATCATTTGGATAAAATGGAGTGAGGTCAAAACCACCGCCAAACCACCAAATCGGATCTTGGCCTTCTTTTTCGGCAACAAATAAACGCACATTGGCATGTGAGGTCGGGACGTTGGGGTTTTTCGGGTGAATCACCAGTGACACGCCCATGGCTTGCGCTTTTGCACCTGCAATAGCGGGATGGCGTTCAGTCGCTGAGGCTGGTAATTTTGAAATGTTGATGTGCGAGAACATCACACCACCTTTTTCAATCACCGTTCCATTTTGTAGAACACGTGAGCGACCACCACCACCTTCAGGGCGCTCCCAGTCATCGATAGCAAATTCGGCACTTCCGCCACCAGCACGTTCTTGCTGTTCCAATGCGGCACAAATCCGTGCCTGTAAATCGCGAAGGAATTCATCTACACGTTGAATATCGGCTGAAGTTGGATTCTGCATGGTGACCTTTATTAAAATAATTTAAAGATAAGTGTCATCAAAGCATAAATTACGTGAAAACTTAAGGCATTTTTCCCGATACTCAGCATCGGATCTTTGCTTTAAATTTAGATATCTAGTGATTAAACCAAAAGATCATGCAAAGTTAGCAGCAATTGCTCCGGCTGAAATTGTGCCTATTCCGACAAATTTGCTAGGTTGAATTCACTTCTGAAGCTCAGCACAATAATCATAAGGTAGATTTAAATTGAATCTCATTGATTGAAATGGTGCATCGATGTCTCAGCAGGCGAGTTCTTTAATTCAAAAATATAATGTACCAGGTCCACGCTATACCAGTTATCCAACCGTGCCGTATTGGGAGGAAGCTGAGTTTTCATTACAACAGTGGAAACAGGGATTGAAGCGTTCATTTGATGAGACTAATCACAGCGAAGGCATCAGTCTGTACATCCATCTACCCTTTTGTGAAAGCTTATGTACGTTTTGTGGTTGCCATAAAAAAGTTACGAAAAAACATGAGATGGAGCTGCCTTATATTCAGGCGGTGCTGAAAGAATGGGACTTATATTGTCAGCTCTTGGTCGATCGACCGATGATTAAAGAAATTCATTTGGGTGGGGGAACGCCTACTTTCTTTTCTCCTGAGCATCTCACCCAGTTGATTCAAGGGATTTTGGCTCACGCAACAGTTGCAGATCAGCATGAATTTAGTTTTGAAGGCCACCCCAACAATACCACACGCGAACATTTACAATCCTTGTTTGATTTGGGCTTTCGACGCGTAAGTTATGGAGTGCAGGATTATAATGAGAAGGTGCAAAAAGCCATCCACCGTATTCAGCCCTTTGCACATGTTGAACAAGTGACACAGTGGGCACGTGATATTGGCTATACCTCTATTTCACATGATTTGGTTTTTGGTCTGCCATTTCAGGATTTAAACGATGTGTTGCATACCATTGAACAGACCACTCGTTTGATGCCAGATCGTCTAGCCTTTTATAGCTATGCACATGTGCCGTGGATTAAGGGCAATGGTCAGCGTGGTTTTAAAGATGCTGATGTCCCGAAAGATGATTTAAAGCGTCAATGCTATGAGGAAGGTAAAAAACAGCTACTAGCGCAGGGCTATCATGAAATTGGGATGGATCATTTTGCATTAACCCAAGATCCAATGTATCAAGCTTTTCAGCAGGGCAGTTTGCACCGTAATTTTATGGGCTATACCGCATCGAAAACCCAAGTAATGATTGGACTTGGCTTATCCTCGATCAGTGATAGTTGGTACAGCTTTGCGCAAAATGAAAAGAAAATTGAAGACTATTATGCACGTTTAGAAGCGAATGAAATTCCAGTCTATCGGGGGCATGTGCTGACAAATGAGGACTTAATCATCCGTAAGCATATTCTCAATTTGATGTGTACCTTCCAAACTTCTTGGGCAGGTCCAGAAATGCAATTTCCTGAGCTTGATGAAGTATTAGCGCAATTGGCTGAAATGCAAGAAGATGGCTTGCTCGAAATTTTTGATCAGTACATTCAGGTGAGTGATGCAGGCAAGCCTTTTGTTCGCAATATCTGCATGGCGTTTGATTTACGATTAAAACGTCGTGTTCCTGAAAATCGTATTTTTTCGATGACGATTTGAATTTTCCCTAACTCCTCTTTAATAAAGAGGGGGAAGCCTCCCTTTTGTAAAGAGAGGTTTGGAGGGATTAATTTATGGAGAATTTAAAGGATTTTTAAAAATCATCCTTTTGATACATATGCGACATACGATCATGTTTGGTTTTTAAATATTGTTCGTTGAATGGATTTAGACCCACAGTCAGCGGAACACGATCAACGACATTCACGCCTTGTTCTTGTAGCGCTTCAATTTTTAACGGGTTATTGGTAATGAGACGCACCGCAGTAATGTTGAGATGATTTAACATGATAGGACACATATCATAACGACGTGCATCAGCAGGAAGATCCAATAATAAATTAGCATCGACTGTGTCATGGCCTTGGTCTTGTAGAGCGTAAGCACGGATTTTATTGGTTAAACCAATACCGCGACCTTCTTGGCGTAAATATAAAATCACCCCTTGACCCGCTTCATTAATTAATTTTTGGGTGGCTTGAAGTTGTGGGCCGCAGTCACATTTGAGTGAAGCAAAGGCATCACCAGTCAGGCATTCGGAGTGGATACGTACTAAAACAGGTTCAGTGGGAGCTTGTTCTAGTCCTTTAGATAGTGCGACATGTTCTTCACCGGTTTCAGGATCCTGAAAAACCGTAATATTGAATTCACCAAAAGCGGTCGGTAATCTTGACGTTGCGACAAATTCTATAGGCACTGCTTAACCCGTTTATTCGATTATAAATTGGCTAAAGTATAGCGTAATGCTTGGACATTGGTAGAATTGCAACGACGAATTTATGCAGAACATTTTCTTTTTTGTATAAAGCGAACGATAATAGTTGATAAATAGGAAGATTATTCAGGATAATCTGACTCATTCAAAATCTCCCCAACGAGATCATTGCTAAAAATTACATCGCTACAAGTTTGGCTGATTGTAAGGTGATACAATTCGACGATATGATCGAGTTACCCATTTAGACCGAGCTTAGGAATTTGCCAGGCTTTAGAAGGCTTTGCCACATTATGCTGTATAAAGAAATACCATCTCAACGCCCTGTAACACCGTTGCTGGATACGATTAACCATCCTCAACAACTTCGTTTACTCGAGCGCAGCCAATTAGAGCAAGTGGCGGATGAGTTACGTCAATTTATTTTGTATGCGGCCGGACAAAGTGGTGGGCATTTTGGTGCCAATCTTGGGGTGATTGAATTAACCGTGGCATTACATTACTGTTTTGATACGCCACGTGATCGTCTGATTTGGGATGTGGGTCATCAAGCCTATCCGCATAAAGCCTTAACTGGTCGTCGTGAACAATTAGTGACGATTCGTGCCAAAGATGGTTTGGCTGCGTTTCCTGCCCGTGAAGAATCTGAATTTGACACCTTTGGTGTAGGCCATTCATCAACAGCGATTTCTGCTGGTCTTGGGATGTCATTGGCACGTCGCTTCAAGCAAGATCCCTGTCATGTGGTTGCAATCGTGGGTGATGGCGCGATGACAGCGGGCATGGCTTTTGAAGCAATGAACGATGCAGTGGCGCACAATGCTGACCTCATGGTGGTATTGAACGACAACGATATGTCGATCTCATGCAGTACCGGTGGTTTTGCCAAGCATTTGGCTGCGATTTGGGAAAGTGGTCAATCGGTTAATATTTCTGAAAATGGCGAAGCCTATATTCAACCGCATCCTGAATGGGCGTATAACTCACGCCTACATTGTGCTGCGACCGATGCTGCAGATAACTTATTTAAAGCCATTGGCTTTGACTACTTTGGTCCTTTTGATGGGCACGATGTTGAACAATTGACACACGTGTTTGAAGCCTTAAAAAAACGCAAAGGCCCACGTTTAGTACATGTCTATACCAAAAAAGGTAAAGGCTTTGCACCTGCCGAAGCAGATCAAATCAAATACCATGCCATCAGTAAAGTGAATGCACCCGCTGCTGTGGCAACTGCACCGAAATATTCAGATGTTTTTGGTCAGTGGTTATGTGATGAAGCTGCACAGGATGATCGTTTATTGGCGATTACTCCTGCGATGTGTGAAGGCTCAGGCATGGTGCAATTTGCCAAGCAGTTCCCTGAGCGTTTCTTTGATGTTGCCATTGCAGAACAACATGCGGTGACTTTGGCTGCGGGTATGGCCTGTGAAGGGGTAAAACCGGTTGTTGCAATCTATTCAACCTTCTTACAACGTGGTTATGACCAACTGATTCATGACGTTGCTTTGCAAAATCTCGACGTGACATTTGGTATCGACCGTGCAGGTTTGGTTGGTGAAGATGGCCCTACGCATGCGGGTGCTTATGATTATGCCTTTATGCGTACCGTGCCGAACATGGTGATCATGGCGCCGAAAGACGAAAATGAATGTCGTCAAATGTTGCATACGGCTTATTTGTATAAAGGCCCAGCGGCGGTACGTTACCCACGTGGTAATGGACTGGGTGTTGAGATTCAGCAAGAGATGACCGAGCTTGAAATTGGCCGTGGTGAAATTCTTGCAAACTTCAATGATCAGCAAGAGGACACCATTTCTATACTGGCTTTTGGTAGCCGTGTACAAGCGGCAATAGAGGCAGGACAGGCTTTAGCGACAAAACTAGATGTGGCTGTGCGTGTGATTAATATGCGCTTCGTGAAGCCCTTAGATACACAGTTGATCGATCAAATCGCGGCAAGCACGCAACTGTTTGTGACAGTTGAAGAGCATGCCGTCATGGCGGGTGCGGGCAGTGCAATAAATGAATATTTAGCCCAAGCCGGCGTGGTTAAACCGGTGCTGAATTTAGGTTTAGCTGACGAGTTCATGCACCAAGCAACGCATGCTCAAATGTTGCATCAGGCTGGACTGGATGCTGAAGGCATTAGCGCTTCTGTGACACAAAGCTGGCTAAAACATAAGCAAACAGTGGTTTGTTGATTTTCTAATTTTTAGAAACATTTTTTTCCCTAAAAGCCCTTATATTTGATAAGATATAAGGGCTTTTATGCATTATTCTTTATCAGTATCTTCAAATTTGTAGTGGGTGTTCAATGGAACCTATGGTGGTTATGGCTGCGCGTGCGGCTCAATTAGTTGGTCAAGAGCTTTTAAAAGCGCATCAAAATCGTCATAAACTCGATCTACAAGTCGAAGAAAAAGGAATTGATGGTCCAGTAACGCGTGTAGACCGTTATTTGGAACAATTGACTATCGATACCCTACGTAAAAGCTATAAAAATCACAGTTTCCTAGGCGAAGAGTTTGGTCTTCAAGAAGGCAAAGGTCACGACGCTGATTGGTGTTGGATCATCGACCCACTTGATGGCACATTAAACTTCGTTAATGGTGTTCCACATTTCTGTATCTCTATCGCAGTTCAACATAAAGGTGTAACTCAACACGGTGTTATTTATGACCCTGTGAAAGATGAGTTGTTCTCTGCAAGCCGTGGTCGCGGTGCGATGATGAACCAACGCCGTATTCGTGTAAATGTAAAAGACAGCCTAGAAAACACGTTCCTTTCAGTGGGTCATGCGTATCGTAAAATTCGTAATGGCGAAGTGGTTTCTTATGCGAAAAACCATTTCAACTCATTGTTAAATGTGACTGAAGCCGGTGCTCAATACCGTCGTTCAGGTTCTGCTGCTCTTGATCTAGCATATGTTGCTGCCGGTCGTTTCGATGGTTATTTCGAACTTGGTTTGAAACCATGGGACATCGCTGCAGGCGAACTTATTGTGAAAGAAGCGGGTGGTACTGTGGTTGATGCTCGTGGTGGTAACGACTCAATGGACAATGGTCAAGTACTTGCATGTTCTATGAAAATGCTTAAACCACTTATGCAAGCTGTAGTTCCAGCTTGGGGTGAAGCTGCTAAATAATAGAACGCTTAGTTCGAGTTTATTGACAGAATAATGAAATAAAGCCCTCTTTATGAGGGCTTTATTTTTGTCTAATCGGTCAAAAATAATGGCTTAAACACCTATAATTTAAAGCTTCTTACAAAAAATATTCTGAAGTTGACTAAAACAGGTGACATTTAAAAACTTTCTGCTATAATCCCCGCACGCACTAAATTTCGTTCATTACCTGAACATTCTCTTCTATCATTGTGTATGCGCGTTCCGGTCCAAAGAGAGGACGATATTTCGCGCCCCACCCAATCGCTAAGCGATTCCTTCAGGTTGCGGCTGTAATCATGTGTGCGTTATACGCATCGTCGTTCTCGGATCGCCGCTGATTCTATATTTTCAGCGTCTTTTGCTGTGCCGCTTTTTGCCGATGTCCATCTGAATTTATATTTTTAATGGAGCACCCATTTTTGGGGTGAAATACTCTATGAGCAAAACTTTTGCTGATTTTCCTTTACATGAGTCGTTACAACTAGCATTACAAGGTCTAGGTTTTACTACACCGACTCCAGTGCAAGAACAATCAATTCCAGCTGCATTAGAAGGTAAAGACCTTCTTGTATCAAGCCAAACTGGTTCTGGTAAAACTGCTGCATTCTTACTCCCAACTGTGAATGCTTTGGCTGGTCAAGACACATTGATGTCTTTCAAAGAGCGCATGAAAGCGGTAACTGCACCGTCTATTCTTGTACTTTGCCCTACACGTGAATTGGCTCAACAGGTTAGCCAAGACGCAATTGCTTTAGTACGTCACATGAAAGGTGTTCGTATTGCTGCAATTATGGGTGGTATGCCTTTCGGTAAACAAATCCAACAGCTTAAAGGTGCACAAGTTGTCGTAGCGACTCCAGGTCGTTTACTTGACTTGGTTAACCGTCGTCAAATTAAACTAGACAACGTTGATGCGTTAATCGTTGACGAAGCTGACCGTATGCTTGACTTAGGTTTCTCTGAAGACCTAGAAGCGATCAGCGACTTGGCTGCTAACCGTAAACAAACATTAATGTTCTCTGCAACATTTGCGCCGCGTATCATTACACTTGCAGAACGCATGATGAATGATCCACAGCGTATTGCGATTGAAACTGGTCATTCTACAAATACTGACATTGCTCAGACTCTTCACTGGACTGACGGTTTCGAACATAAGAAAAAACTTTTGACTCACTGGTTATCTGATGAGTCTGTAGATCAAGCAGTTGTATTCGCATCTACTCAAGAAGATACAGATATGTTGGCTGAAGAACTTGCAGAAGCAGGTCACTCAGTTGTTGCTCTTCACGGTGCAATGCCACAAACTGTACGTAACCGTCGTTTACGTAGTATTCGTGAAGGTCGTGCAAAAATCTTAGTTGCGACTGACGTTGCTGCACGTGGTCTAGACGTACCAACTATTTCTCACGTAATTAACTTCGGTCTTCCAATGAAGAACGAAGACTATGTACACCGTATCGGTCGTACAGGTCGTGCGGGCCGTACTGGTAACGCGATTACTTTAGCGACTTACCGTGAACGCGGTAAAATCCGTGCTTTAGAAGACTTCTTAGATGCACGTTTAAATGTATCTGAAATTGAAGGTCTTGAGCCATCTCCACCTCCTGCACGTGGTAGCCGTGATGGCGGTCGTGGTCGTCGTGATGGCGGTCGCGGTGGTCGTGGTGGTTTCGGTGGCGGTCGTCGTTTTGAAGGTGAATCAAACTTCAAACGTCGTGAAGGCAACCGTGATGGCGAACGTCGTTCATTCGGTGGCGAAGATCGTCCACGTCGCGAATACAACAACGATCGTCCACGTCGTGAAGGCGGTTTCGAAGATCGTCCACGTCGCGAATTTAACAACGATCGTCCACGTCGTGAAGGCGGTTTCGAAGATCGTCCACGTCGCGAATTTAACAACGATCGTCCACGTCGTGAAGGCGGTTTTGAAGATCGTCCACGTCGCGAATTTAACAGCGATCGTCCACGTCGTGAAGGTGGTTTTGACCGTCGTTCTAACGATGACAACCGTGGTAACCGTGTAGATTATAAACCAGCTCGTGAAGGTTATGGCGATCGTCCAAAACGTTCATTTGGTGAAGATCGTCCACGTCGTGAATTCAACGGTGACCGTCCTCAACGTTCATTTGGTGAAGATCGTCCAAAACGTTTCGGCGATGACCGTCCAAAACGTTTCGGTGATGATAAACCACGTGGCGAACGCACTTTCGGTGAAGACCGTCCACGTCGTAAATTCAATGACTAATTGAATTTCGAAAGAAATATCGAAAAAACCGGTGGAAAGACCGGTTTTTTTTATGGATTTAAATTAGCTTTTTAATCAGAAAAATGTATACTTGATCAAACTTTATGTGTTTAATGATAATTAATATGAACGGAAACGCGTTGGCAAATATGCGTACAGTGATGATCGAGGTACTTATGCCTTATATCGGTTTGACACTCTTATTGTGTAATATCGTTTACTATATATACAATTATTTTAACTAAATTCTTCTATTGGGTTGAAAGCAGCCTCTATAAAATCGCATTAATAATAAAAAACAATTTACCTGATGGAATGCAGGGATATGCGCTCATGCAATGGTAACATTTTAAACTTCAATCCTTTATAGTATGCATGCTGAAAAAAATGCAGGAAAATCCTCAGCTATGAATAATCAAACGTCTTCTCAGACTCAGGCACTGATCGAAGTGAAAAACCTGAGTTTTAAGCGAGGAGAGCGCGTCATTTATGACAATGTCAGTTTAAAAATTCGTCGTGGTCAGATCACTGCAATTATGGGTCCATCTGGTACAGGTAAAACGACTTTACTCCGTTTAATTGGTGGTCAATTGACTCCCGATAATGGAGAAGTGTTGCTTGATGGGCAGGACATTGCACAGATGTCACGTCAGGAGCTCTTCGCTGCGCGTGCGCGTATGGGGATGTTGTTTCAGAGCGGCGCATTATTTACCGATATGTCGGTATACGAAAACGTAGCCTTTCCCATTCGTGCGCATACCAAGTTGCCAGAGCATTTGATCGCTGAAATTGTTGCGTTGAAATTAGAGTCTGTTGGTTTACGCGGTGCAGAACAAATGATGCCTTCTGAACTTTCAGGTGGTATGAATCGTCGTGTGGCTTTGGCCCGTGCAATTGCACTCGATCCTGAGCTGATCATGTATGACGAACCCTTTGCAGGGCAGGACCCGATTGTGATGGGGGTTTTAACCCGCTTGATTCGTTCGCTACGTGAAGCTTTAGATTTAACCACCATTATTGTCTCGCATGATGTAGCTGAAACCTTATCAATTGCAGATTACATCTATGTGGTGGCTGAAGGGAAAGTGCAGGGCGAGGGAACACCTGAGCAGTTAAAAGCACATGCTTCGCCTTTTGTGAAGCAGTTCTTGACGGGTTCGGTAGAAGGTCCGGTCGATTATCAATTCAGTCATCAGCCCTATTTAAATCATGAGGTTCGTTCATGAATGCTATTGCCGCATTAGGTAGACGCGTCATTGAACGTGTTCGAGGAATCGGCGTAGCAACCATTATGTTGCTGCAGATTCTTTTTTCCATGCCGACTTTACTTGGCGTGAAATTGTTTATTTATCAGATGTACCGTGTTGGTGTGCTTTCATTACTGATTATTGTGGTATCTGGCTTATTTATTGGCTCGGTACTGGGTTTGCAGATGTATAGCATTCTGTCGACCTTTGGTAGTGAAGCGATGCTCGGCACAGCCGTTGCACTGACTTTACTGCGTGAACTTGCACCTGTGGTTGCGGCTTTACTCTTTGCAGGTCGTGCAGGTTCTGCTTTGACGGCTGAAATTGGTTTGATGAAAGCCACTGAGCAGTTGTCGAGTATGGAAATGATCGGGGTCGATCCATTAAAACGAGTGATCTCGCCTCGACTTTGGGCTGGTATTTTTAGCTTGCCAATGTTGTCGGTGATTTTCGCTGCGGTCGGCATCATGGGCGGTAAATTGGTGGGTGTTGATTTTCTGGGTGCAGATGAAGGCTCTTATTGGAGTGGCATCGAGAACAGTGTGCAATTCTTTAAAGACGTCTTTAATGGCACCATCATCAAAAGTTTTGTTTTTGCATTAATTTGTACATGGATTGCGGTCTATCAGGGTTATGCCTGTGTCCCAACTTCAGAAGGTATTGCAACGTCGACCACACGTACAGTCGTGTATTCTTCGTTGTGTGTTTTAGGATCAGATTTCGTGTTGACTGCGGTCATGTTCGGAGGTATTTAATGAAATCACGTACGAGTGAACTGGCCGTCGGTTTTTTTGTCATTCTTTTTGCTATCGCTATTTTCTTCTTGGCGATGCGTGTGAGTGGTTTGGTCGGCAATAACATCGAAGACAGTTATGAATTGACCGCGACATTTGAAAATGTAAACGGGATTAAACCCCGTGCCAAAGTCACCTTAAGCGGTGTCAAAGTCGGTCAAGTGGAGTCGTTGAAACTCGATCCTGTGACGCGCTTAGTGACAGCACATCTGATTATGGATGGCTCATTAACCTCTTATAACGCAGAACAATTAAAAGAAGTGCAAAAGAATGCACTCGAAGAACTGCGTTACACATCAGATTATGAAGCAGCAACACCTGCGAAACAAAAAGAAATGGAACAGCAACTGATTGCTAACATGAAATCCATCACCAATATCGATGAAGATGCTTACATTATGGTGGCAACCAATGGTTTATTGGGCGAGAAATATTTGAAAATTGTACCGGGTGGTGGTGTCAACTTCTTAAAACGTGGTGACCAAATTGGTAATACCCAAGGTACGATGGAAATCGAAGATTTGGTGTCTAAATTTGTGACCGGTGGTGCAGGGAACAAATCTGACAGCACAGCAGAAGCTGAACAAAAAACAGAAGCTGCTGACACAACAACGGCAGAAGAACCTGCATTTGTTGAATAATTTTTAGGAGAAATTAAGTGAACACATTGTTAAAACATACGCTTACAGCAAGTATCTTATCAACTATGATGGCAGGTACAGCTTTTGCTGCTCCAAGCGAAGCACCACCTGCATTTGTAAAAAAAGTGGCTGATGGCCTCATTACACGTTTAAAAGCAGATCACGCAAAACTACAAAATAACCCTGCAGCTGTGAAAACGATTGTTCGTCAAAACTTAGACCCGTATATCGATTCACAAGCGTTCACACGTATCGTGATGGGTACGTATGCAACGAATCAATACAGCTCAGCGGCTCAACGTGCGCAGTTTGAACGTAACTTCCGTGCAACGCTGATCGAAAACTATGGTTCAGCTTTTGCCAAGTTTAGTAACCAAACGTATAGCATGCGTCCATATAAAGCGTCGAACAGTAAGAACCCTGTTGTAACGATTGATTTCCATAACAACGGTGAAAAAATTCCAGTCTCTTTCCAGTTGGCGGATAAAGGTTCACAATGGAAAATCCGTAATATCAACGTTTCGGGTATCGACCTAGGCTTACAATTCCGTAATCAGTTTGCGGCGACTGTAAAACGTAATGGCGGTAACATTGATAAAGCAATTGCGAACTTCAAACCTGATGCTGACGCAGCATTGGACAAGAAAAAATAAGATAGGTGATGTGTGATTAAACTTCATCAACAAGAATTGATGGTTTCAGGCAAAATTGATTACAACAATGCCGAATTGTACTATCAAGACGGCTTGAAATTGATTCAACAACAGCAAGCTTTTCCCTTAGTGGTCAATCTTGCTGAGCTTGAACATGGCAGCACTTTGGCTTTAGCTGTTTTGGTCCGTTGGTTACGCCAAACGCCAAAAGCGCAAGGTTTGCAGTTTAAAGCAGTCCCTGAAAAAATGATGAAGATTATTCAAGCCTGTCATCTTGAGCATGACTTGCAATTGATCTAAATAAAAAAAAGCACCATAAGGTGCTTTTTTTTATTTTAGCGGGACAAGAAACTCTCGCAAGTCCGCGCAATAGGAAAGCACTAAATCCATTTCTTCCAGCGGAAGTACATCAATGGGCCAATAAAGAATGCCACGATGATTAAGCTGACCACGATAAAACTGGTTGTACCATGTGCGAATGGCAGTACATCGGTGTTCATCCCATAGACGCTAGCCACTAACATCGGTGGCGCAAGCATACTTGGTAAAATCGAGAATCGACGAATCGTATCATTCTGTTCGGTGTTAATGAACCCTGAGGTGGTATCCAGTAAGAATCGAACCTTTTGGAACAAGAAGGCATCATGCTCAACAAGTGAGCGTACGTCTTCACTGAGTTCTCGGATGTCGGCATCATAAATATGACTGCCCAAGGCGCGAGGACGTGACAGGAAGGTGAGAACACGACGTAAATCGATCAGACACAGCTGTGCTTTCCCGAGCATATCTTCTAAATGTGCAAGTCGGGTAATCATGTCATCTAAGTCTAAAATCATCTCACGATGACGGTTATTCAGCACTTCTGTGGAATACTTTTCTAAGTCCTTGTGGATATCTTCCAAGATATCCGCAAGCTCATCGAGTTTGGCTTCTAAAAGACCCAATAAAATCCAAGTTGGATCTTTATAGTCAATTTCATAATCGTTACGACGCGCGCGGGCACGAAAGGCACGGAAAGCCACCAGCTTTTCACCCCGTAAAGTGAATAAGCGTTCTTTATGCAAAATAAAGGCAACCGTTTGTACGGTAGCTAAGGTGCTGGCATTTTCTTCGGGTTCGCCATCGACCTGAAAATTTTTATTTTTCGTTAAAAAATAGGTGCTGATGTGCAAAATACCGTCGTCATCACGGTAGAATCGTGCACTCGACGAAATATCTTCTAATGATTTTAATGTAGGTAAATTCTGATCATAGGCATCCATAATCCATTGCTGCTCTTCCTGAGACGGGGCAATGAGATCGAGCCAGACTAAATCCTGATGTAAATCGAAGTCACCATTGATGGTGACATCTTCCAGGCTACCGCGCTCTGTGGCGTAAAAGGCTTCAAGCATGTTGTCTTTTCCCCTTGCGCAGTAAGTTAAAAATGAATGGGTGTATTTTAGACAAGGATTTGCTGAAAAACACTGTTCTAATGCTTATTTTATGAAAAAATCTGTTTAAAGTTGATTTTTCCAGCATAGCGTTCCTGATCTGATGGGGATTATAAATGAAATCTATCGCAATTTTCTGTGGTTCCGCCCTTGGTAACAATCCAGCCTATTTACAGGTGGCTGAAAAAGTCGGTCGTCATTTGGCGGCACAAGGCATCACACTGGTCTATGGTGGTGGTCGTTCAGGTTTGATGGGTATTGTGGCAGATAGTGCTTTGCGTGCAGGTGGGCAAGTCATTGGGGTGATTCCAAAAGTCTTGGTCGATAAAGAATTGGCACATCCAGATTTAACCGAATTGCATGTGGTAGAAAATATGCAACAACGGAAAACTAAAATGTCTGAACTCTCGGATGGTTTTGTGGCGATTCCAGGTGGAGCAGGGACTTTAGAGGAAATTTTTGAGCAGTGGACGTGGGCTCAATTGGGCATTCATTTAAAGCCATGTGCCTTTCTCAATGTAGATGGTTTTTATGACGATTTATTGAATTTTCTGAAAACTACCGCAGAAAAAGGCTTTACCCATCCGCGTTTTATCGAAGGCTTAATTGCAGAAGATAATATTGAAACGATTGTTGAGCAGTTTCAACATTTCACTGCGCCAGAGCCGAAATGGGGCATGGTTGAACGTACAGCCTTTATCGCGGATTTGGAACAAGATTGATGAAAACTATTACTGTTGCTGCAGCAATTATTCTAAATGAACAGCATGAACTTTTAGTGGTTCGTAAAAAACACACGGCATTCTTTATGCAAGTGGGTGGCAAGTTGGAACCCAATGAAGCCCCTGAAATCACCATGCTGCGTGAAATTCAGGAAGAAATAGGCTGCGCTGCGCAGATTGAGCAATTCATTGGTCGTTTTGAAACGGCCGCTGCGAACGAAGCAGATCATCTACTGGTGAGTTATGTCTATCTGGTCCAGTTGCGAGGTGAGCCGGAAATTGATGCGGAAATTGCAGCGATGCAATGGGTCAGCTTAGATGATACACAAACAAAACTCGCACCTTTAACACGTGAGGTGGTGATTCCTTGGGTGAAGCAGCAGGCGCGATCTCTTGCTGAAAGCTAAACTGCTTCGCTTGTTCATTTTCTTTAGAGGTTGATGTTTGAAACTAAGGCTGTGCCGCAGCAATGCATGCGGCATATACCTGCGTGCAATGTAGCTGATGTAACAGCGTACTTAATGCATGGATTGAACTCCCCGTGGTCACCACATCATCGATAATGAGGACTTTACGGAAACGGTGTTTTTCAGTTGGGTCGATAATAAATTGCTGTTCGATATTTTCTAGGCGTTCTAGCCGACTTAAACCTTTTTGAGCGTGCTGTGCTTGACGAATCACTGGTTGCCAAACAGGGATGCGCAATTGCTTTGCCATCATGTGTGCAACGAGAAGCATTTGGTTGTATCCACGGTCCTTAAGGCGTTCAACTGAAATAGGCATGGGAACAATGGCCTGAACTCGAGCTATGCGCAAACTTAAAAGGCTCTGTGCTAGTAAATTTTGATAGTGCAATTGTTGCTCATACTTATAGCTTTGAATGATGCGATCTATTGGGAAATCATAGTGAAAGGCACAAGAGATGCAGTGTTCATGGCGATCAACAATTTGTTTAAACCATGGTAGTTGTGCCCAGCAGTCGGTACAAAGCGAATGATGTCGTTGTCGATCGATACCACAGAGCAGGCAAGGGGAAACGCTCTGCATTCCTTTTTGGATGAAATGTTGGATGGATTGGAGCATGCTTTTATTCTAATCATTCTTTTTTGAGTATTTTGCACAGTTTGTGGTGAAGTGCAATCACGACACCACAGCAACCTGTTCGACAAGCTTACTGGTTAAAGCCAATCTGCATTTTTAGGATAATCGATCCATCATCCTAATTTTATACATAGGCGTACCGAGGAGCTTCAGGCAGCCATCGTTTTAAAAGCGCTTGAGCCTGTGCAGGATAATCGTTCAGGACTTGTTGAGCCACATAGTGGGCCTGATTGAGTAAATGATCATCTCGCTCTAATTTTGCTACACGAAAGCCCATATCTCCCGTTTGTTTAGTGCCGAGGAGCTCACCGGGGCCGCGAATTTCCAAATCTTTTTCAGCAATGATAAAGCCATCATTGGTCTCGCGCATGATGCGTAAACGCTCTTGCCCATTTTGCGATAAGGGATTTTTATACAGCAAGGCACAGAAACTGGCTTTGGCACCACGTCCTACACGACCACGTAGCTGATGCAATTGTGAAAGCCCTAAACGCTCTGCATTTTCAATTACCATGATTGAGGCATTCGGGACGTCAACACCAACTTCAATCACTGTGGTTGCAATCAGTAATTGCAATTCATTATTTTTAAATTGCTGCATCACTGCTTGTTTTTCATAGGCCTTCATTTTGCCGTGAACAAGACCAATATTGAGGTCTGGAAAGCGTTCTTTAATTTCATTAAAAGTCGCTTCAGCGGCCTGAGCATCTAAAGTTTCTGATTGTTCAACTAAGGTACAGACCCAATAGGCTTGTTTAGCTTCAGCACAATTGCTGGCAATCCGCTGTAGCACTTCTTCACGACGGTCAAGTGGAATAGTGACTGTTTGAATCGGTGTACGACCGGGTGGCAGTTCATCAATGACGGAGGTATCTAAATCGCCATAAGCCGACATAGCCAAGGTACGAGGAATAGGGGTTGCTGTCATCACCAGTTGATGCGGTGTCATGCCATTGAGACCTTTGTTTCGTAGCGCCAAACGCTGATCGACACCAAAACGGTGTTGTTCATCAATAATCACTAAACCTAATTTGGCAAATTGAACATTGTCCTGAAATAAAGCATGCGTGCCGACCACTAAATTGGCTGAACCATCTTGAATACTTTGTTCTGCCGCAGCTCGAGCCTTACCTTTTTGTTTACCGGAAAGCCAAGACACGGTCAGTCCCATAGGCTCAAACCATTTTTTGAAATTTAGATAATGTTGTTCGGCCAAAATTTCTGTCGGCGCCATCATGGCCACTTGCCAACCTTCCTCGAGCGCATGACAGGCTGCAACGCCTGCGACTAGGGTTTTACCTGCACCTACATCACCTTGTACGAGTCGTAGCATAGGTTTGTTCTTTTTCAGATCGACCGCAATTTCTTTGGACACGCGTTTTTGTGCGCCGGTCATTTCAAACGGTAGTGTACTTAAAAGTTGTTTGGTGAAGTTCTTACTTGTAGAGAATGACTGTGCTTCGATTTGTTGAATATAAGCACGGCGGCTGAGCAAACTGACCTGATGGGCAACCAATTCTTCGAAAATTAAACGTTGCTGTGCAGGATGAGAACCTTGGCTCAGTTGCAACATATTGGCATCGACAGGGGGATGATGAATATAGTCCAAAGCCTGTTTTAGTGCATAGCCATTGGTGAATTTTTCTGGCAGTAATTCAGGTAAGTCATCACTATATAACTGTAGTGCTTGTTTGACGTATTCACGTAGTTTGGGCTGTGTTAAGCCTTCGGTTGCAGGGTAAATCGCAGTGAGTTGGGTTTGTGGTAAAGGTGTGTGTTCAGTAATCACCTGTAGTTCAGGATGATACATTTCTAAGCCACGAGCACCAACACGGACTTCACCAAAAATCCGTAAACGATTCCCTGGTTTCACCCGATCAGTAATGCCTTTGTAAATATGGTAAAAACGTAAAGTAACTTTGCCACAATCGTCATCCAGTAGGGCAGCCATCGATTTACGCTTTCCGGGTGGAAAGTCGATACTTTTGACCGTGCCTTCTAGTAAATAACTTCGACCCACGGTCAATTGGTTCATGGGGATGATCGTGCTACGATCTTCATAGTCGCGTGGCAGATGAAACAAAAGATCATCTGTCGTGAAAATATTTAGTTTTTCAAGTAAAGCAGCGGCGGCATTGCCAACCCCTTGCAATTGATGGACGGCAGCCATGTCCCCTCAACTTCGGTTTATATGATCTAAATGGATCAGTTCTGAGAATAGGTCGTTTGATGCATATTCTATTTATCGGTTATGGTAAAACATCGCAACGCGTTGCTAAACAATTATTTCAGCAAGGTCACCAAATTACCACAGTGAGTCGTAGTGCGAAAGAGGATGATTTTGCAGAACATTTAATCCAAGATATTCACCAACTGGATTTGTCGCAGGTTCAACCGATTGATGCTGTCTATGTTCTTTTGGCTCCTGCACGCCATGCTCAATTCAATGCTGTGGATGCTTACCGACATACTTATGTCGATTCTGTACAGCCAATTGTTCAAGCATTAGCACATCATCCAATACAACGTTTAATCGTGGTGTCGTCCACTCGTGTCTATGGTGAGCATGCGGGGGAGCGCATTGATGATGACACTGTGCCACGTCCGATCGATGAGCAGGGGATGTTGTTACTTGAAATGGAGCATCACTACTCACTAGCATTTCCTACCGAATGCGTGATCGTACGTCCATCTGGGATTTATGGCACATCGACAACACGAATGCAGAAACTGGCAGAAACGACTCATCACTATCCCAATATCCATTGGTCAAATCGAATACATATCGATGATTTGGCAAAATTTCTGTGTCATCTACTTCACGTGGAACATCATGAAAAATCATATATTTGTACTAATAACCAACCTCAACCTTTGCATGAGCGAATCTTGGATTTGCAAAGAGCTATGCATTTACCCGAATTGGTTTTAGAGAGTGAAGTAGAAACAGGTAAAAAAATTTATGCAATGCGGATGATGGAGAGTGGTTTTAAGTTAGCGCACGATTGATTGTGATGTGTAGCGTAAAATTGGTGTGACGTATAAAATTCAGTGTAGCTTGGTGAGTATTAAAAGAAATTCTATAAATGAATGAAATAGGTCTTTTACAACATGTATTGTTCAAATTTTCGAATGGATCTCAAAGGATAAAATTTAAATAATGACAAAATCATTTGCTGAACTTACTCAGAATTTACCCCATAGACCGATTTTGGAAAAAGCTTTGAGTTATTTTGAGAATTTACCAAAGATCGCGATTGATTGTGGTTGTGGTGCAGGAAATGAATCATCATTTCTACTCCGTCATCATTTTAAAGTATATGCATTTGATCCGTCTGTTGACGCTAAAAATATCTGTCTAAGTAAATTTAAAGACAATAAGAATTTTTTATTTTCTAATCAGGCCTTTGAAGACTATAGCTTTCCTAAAGCTAGTTTAATTATTGCTTTATTCAGTTTATTTTTTTGTTCTACGGATTCGCTTGAAAGTGTTTTAAAGAAAATGCAGGAATCCTTAAGTGAGCAAGGCATCTTACTCATACAACGGTTAGGGAAAGATGATGATTGGGTAAATAATTTTTCTGAAAAATTTATAGGTTTTGAGCAGGAAGAGCTTAAACAATTGTTTGATGCGGACTTTGATATTATTTATATCGATGAATTTAAAGGCAATAAACCGCTAGCCAATGGAACTCCAAAATTTTGGAATGTATATACCTTAATTTTAAAAAAGAAAATATTAAATACTTTTGTATAATCCAAAAAAAGAGACAAGTTTTTTACAACTTGTCCCTGATTTTGCTCATCTTCTTCCGCTTTTATGGCGAAAAAATCAGAACGGTTTATTTCTTCTTACGTTTCAAGCGTTTTTTGGCTTGTTCCGCAGCAACTTTATCAAGTGCTTCTTTTAACTCTTCATCACTAAAGGTCGTAATGTGTTGCAACATTTGGAGTGTCACATCATCCAAAACGAGGTTGGCATATTGCGCAACATTTTGGAAATTTTCATCAAACACAATGGCATTGTTTTCATTGGTGCTGATATAACCTTGTTGGGTTAAGACTTTAATAAAGCTTTGGAATAAGGCCTTATCAAAGAACTCAGGCGAGTTAAATTCATACAACACAGACAGACGTTGACCAACCAAGTGACTGAGTTCTTCAACCTGACGCGTCGAGATATTGCCTGAACCACGTTGTGTGATTAAAGCCAAAGTCATGTAGTAACGCTCTAGACTTTGCATCACAGGTGCAGCCAAGACCACTAACTGATTGTGCTGCTCTGAGTTAGGCGCAGGGGAGATCAGGTTGCCTTCTGCATCTTCAGAAATTAGCTTGGCTTTGATCAGTACTTCTGCATACGCACAGATCTGATCTTTAAGCTCTTCATTATTCCATTTGAGGAATAACTCAGCTTTTAAGAATGGATACAGTGTACGAATGACATTAATCAAATCACCACGGCGAATAGAACCATTATGTTCAACCAAAGCGGCAATGAGTGATGGCAAAATAAATGCGTGCAGGATGTTGTTACGGAAGTAGGTTAACAGCACCGCTTGATTATCAGCAATGGCAATAATATCGCCAAGGACATGATTAACACGTTTGATCAGCTTGAGTTTTAAACCATAAGCAATGATTTCTTTACCGGATAGCGGTGTGACTTGCATGCGCTCATCGTAAGGTAAGGCATTTAAAAGATCGCGATAGGTATCTAACTGCTTAATGCAAATCTCTTCATCTAAAGTGTGTTTAGATGTTGCCAATAAAATCAGTGAAAGCAATGAAACTGGGTTCACCACTGCTGCACGGTTAATATTTTCTAAAATCACGTGTGCAGAACTGTTAATGGCATCCGAAACTTCTGGCGGAATTGGGTCGTCATTTTTCTCGATTTTGATGTTGCTTGCATTATGCTGTTTCAACATATCATCAAGGAAAACCGGCTCACCAAAGTTCAAATGAACTTTACCGAAAATACGTTCGATCTTACGCAGTGTTTTCATAATCCCGATGATTGATTCGCCTTCTTTTGGCTTACCATTCATTTCACCAACGTAGGTCGCACCTTCCATTAAACGCTCATAACCAATATAGGTCGGTAAGAACACGATCGGTTTGGCTGGATTACGTAAATGACCATGGACAGTCATGGCGAGCATGCCGGTCTTCGGTGGTAATAAACGACCAGTACGTGAACGCCCACCTTCGATGAAGTATTCAAGCGGTGTATTACGCGCCAAAATACTGTAGAGGTATTCTTTAAATACGGTGGTGTAGAGACCATTGCCACGGAATGAACGACGAATAAAGAACGCGCCGCCGCCACGTAAAATTTGCCCGACAAATGGCATGTTCAAGTTATCACCCGCAGCAATGTACGGCACCATCAAACCACGCTTATAGATCACATATGACAATAATAAATAGTCGATATGGCTACGATGACATGGGGTGTAAATGATCTCGTAGTCTTTGGCCAGTTCACGAACGGTACTGAAGTTATGTACTTCTACGCCATCATAAAGCTGTGTCCACAGGCGAGTCAGTGCTAAGTCAGCAAAACGTACTGTTGATGCAGAATAGTCAGAAACGATTTCATTTAAATAACCAATCGCACGACGCTCAGCTTCAACCATACTGATTTTACTGCGAATGCTTTCACGACGAATCGCATCTTGCACATCCGTAGATTTGATCAGGCCATGCATCACATTACGACGGTCGGATAAATCCGGACCCAAAACCACTTCACGCTGCGCATCTAAATAATCATTCAGTGTGCTAACAATATAAGTCGCAGGTGACAAGTTTGGATGTGTAGTTTTGGCATATTCAACCAAACGACGCAAAGACTGTGGCTCATGGAATTCGAGGTACGATTGACGACCGTGCAAACCAATATTGACCAGCTGCTTCACTTTGCTTGGTGTAGACCATGTATCGGTAAATAATAATTTAAACCAAGAATCTTCTTTATCGGGTTCACGGCCCCACAGCACGGTTACAGGAACGAGCTCAACATCCGCATCAGGATTTTTTTCCAAAACCTCAATTAAACGTAATAAACGAGGTGGAAAGGCATGTGGCGGTGGATTGAGTAAGTTGTCTTCATCATGATGTTGTAAAAACACCACAGAGGCTTTTTCTGTTTGCGTACCCACAGTCATTGGGTCGAGTGCAGGGTGTAGCTTTAAACGACGGGTTTCACCATCGACAATTAAAGCATTACTCCGTGAATGATTTTGCAGAACGTAGCAGGTAATTTTCGTTGTCTGTACGCCGGTATCTGTATCGGTTTCAGTCACTACAGGTTCTACAGGGACTTCACCTAAAACATGCGGTGTTACCACAAGGTCAAGCAGTTTACTCGAAAGCTTTCGATACATCTGACCAAAGCCGCTCTTGGACATACAAACTCCTACTTTTCATGACCAAACCACAGAGATTCTGAGGGGAATCTATTCTGCGTAATTGTACTTAAAAACTGTATGTCATTTTCTGACAAATTGCATAGATATTGTAAGATTTTATCGTTAAAAAACGTATTTTTAGCAGTTATATTGCATCAGCAAGGTGACAGATCAGTCAGCGAATCTTTAGGGTTTTAGTCTGGATTTATGGCAAAATGGAAAATATATTTAAACATCTGTTGATGTTGCCTGCGTTAGCTTAATCCCGAATGATAGATAGGTTTGTTATGAATGCCTTAACACAAGAGTTGGTTGATTTACTCAGTCTTGAAAAATTAGAAGAAAATATTTTTCGTGGGCAAAGCCGAAATTTGGTCGGGAAGCGTGTCTTTGGTGGACAGGTTTTAGGTCAGGCGCTCCGTGCGGCATCTTATACAACAGATCGACCTGCTCATTCCTTACATGCCTATTTCTTATTTGGTGGTGATATCAATGCACCGATCATTTATGAAGTAGATCGTATTCGCGATGGACGCAGTTTTGTGAGTCGTCAGGTTCGTGCGATTCAACATGGTAAAACCATTTTCATGTGTATGGTGTCATTTGCAGAGCAAGAAGAAGGTTTGAATTACCAAGTTGCAGAGCCAGAATATCCAGCCGTCGAAGATTTAAAATCTGAAGCTGAGCTAAAACGAATGATGGTGGAATTTGTTCCTGAAAACGTCCGTGCATCTTTTATGCGTGACCGTCATGTGGAAATTCGCCCGATTGATCCGCAAAACCCGTACCAACCGCAGCCTGCTGCGCCGTCGTATGCACACTATATTCGTACCCATGACAAAATTGCTGCTGACGTTGATGACATCTCTTTACATCAGGCTATTGCGGCATTCTATTCAGACTTTACGCTGATGACGACTGCACTACGCCCACATGGTTTAAGTTATTTATCACCAAGTTTGCAGTGTGCGAGTATTGACCATGCCATGTATTTCCATAAGCCATTCCGTGTGGATGAATGGATGCTTTATGACATGGATGCCACGGTCAGTGCTAGTTCACGTGGTCTAAATTTCGGTCGCATGTGGCAAAACGGTGAGTTGGTCTGTAGTACGACACAAGAAGGCTTGATCCGTTTACGCGAAATTGAAACCCAATAAGCTTTAAGCACTATGTGTTAAGTCGTAAAAGCTGAATACTGAAAAAACCGAATCTTCTGATTCGGTTTTTTATCTCCGTCAATTTGGGGTTATGCAACTACTCACGGAATCGAGTTATCTAATTAGGGTGCAGTACAAATTGAATTGGGTTGAATACATGCTTTGCAGAATTGTAGCAGTATATGTGACAAAAAATTCCTCGATTCCCGGTGGGTCGCATGGCATAGTGCCTGAATAAAGGATGATTAATGCAAGGCACAATGAGCTTAAATACGCAGATTTTAATTGCCGCAATATTGGGTGTGGCATTTGGCTTTTTATTAATTCAGTTTCCAGAGACGCAGTTTTTATCCGCCAGCCTGTATGGCCTGGGGATTGCCAGTAGTATTTTTATTGGCTTGCTGAAAATGATCTTGGTTCCGCTGATCTTTAGTTCGATTGTGGTGGGGGTATCGAATTTACAAGCGGGTGGTCAGCTGAGTCGTACGTGGAAAATTACCTTAGCTTGCTGTGTCACCACCACGACTTTGGCACTGATCTTGGGTCTAGCATGTGCGCATATTTTTAAAGTTGGGCAGGGCGTGGACATCGTCATGTTCCAAGATGCAATGCAACAACATCAGAGTCCTGACACCCTCACAGCAGGTTCATTCTTTACCAATTTTATTCAAAATACACTGATCAATCCGTTTAAAGCCTTTAGTGATGGCAATGTACTCGCTGTCGTGGTGTTTTCACTATTTTTAGGTGTGGCCTTGGTCAAAGGCGGTGAAAAATTTCGAAGTGTGAGAAAGCTCAGTCAGCAATTTTTTGACATCATGATGATGATCATCGGTTGGGTGATGAAGCTTGCACCGATTGGTATTTTTGCATTATTGGCTAAATTGATTGCTACCGAAGATATTTCGGTGTTGAGTCGCCTCGCGGAGTTTGCTGCCGTAGTCACAGGGACCACGATTTTCCATGGGGCAGTGGTGTTACCTCTGTTGCTTTGGATTTTTGGGAAAATGAGTCCACTGACATTTTTTAGAGGAACACGAGCTGCCTTAATCACTGCTTTTGCAACCAGTTCAAGTTCAGCAACGATGCCACTGTCGATGAAATGTGCGCAGGAAAATTTAGGCGTACGTCCTCAAACAGCAGGTTTTGTGATTCCATTGGGCACACAGTTAAATATGGATGGTACAGCGTTGTATGAAGCTGCTGCTGCGTTATTTATTGCTAACTTGATGGGCTTAGATTTAACCTTGGGTCAGCAGTTAATTGTCTGTGCAACCGCCATGATTGCGTCACTCGGCGCACCGGGCATTCCAAGTGCTGGAATGGTGACGATGATTATGGTTTTACAATCGGTTGGGCTTCCTGCAGAAGCCATTGCGATATTGCTGCCGATCGATCGTCTATTGGATACGGTACGGACTGTGGTGAACGTACAGGGCGATATGATGATTAGTGTGGTGGTGGATCGTCATACGCGAGATGTAGATGAACCAGCGTTGTCGAATTAAATAGATAAAGCACTAAAATGTGGGTTGTAGACGATCTCCCACAGATGCCCATCTAAGTCTTGAAAATAGCCTGCATAACCACCGTAAAACGTGGGCTGTGCGGGCTTAATTGGTTTTGCACCAGCGCGTTGGGCTTGTTGCATAATTTGATCGACGGCTGCGGTACTGTTGACGTTATGTCCGAGAGACATTTGAGTTGGACAAAACGCAGATGTACTGATTCCAGTGTCATGACTAAGGCTATCTTGCGGCCAGAGTGCAAGCTTTAAACCGTGTTGTAAATCAAAAAATGCCACAGCGCCATGTTCAAATTCAGTCCCAATAATCCCAGCGCTATTTAGACCTAGACCCTCCTGATAAAACGCGAATGCAGCGTGTAAATCTTTCACGGCCAGTGTAATGACGGAGATGTGAGCGTGCATGGAGATGCTCCTGAACGATGTATTTTTATTTTAGGATGAGACTGAGTATAAATACATTTTAAAGAGAATAGGGAACTCGGAATAACTGTACTTTAAACCTCGAACTTATGAGCCTATCCATCTTGAGTTTGTTGATTGCTCAATAAAAAATGGAGCGTAATGGATGTGAGCACAAAAAAAGCAGGGCGAACCCTGCTTAATACAGATTTTAAATGGTGTTTAAGCAACTTTCAGTGCGGCACGTTTTGCAGCAGGAGAGTTGTCGAGATAGGCAATCGCATCTTCAGTTTTTGCTTCATGTACAGGATCGTACCAAGGCATTAAATACCCCAATTGCTGCGACACCAACCAAAGCGGATGTGGCAATAAGCGATTGTCTTTTTGCGCGATACGCGCCCATTCACGCCAAATCCACTGTTTATATACGGCAGGTTTAATCGATGCATAGCGCGAGTCTTGCTGCATGATATGTGCTGCACCATCGACCCATAGACCAAGTACGGCTGCAATTACGATCACACTTTGATAATAGCGAGAAATATAGCCCCCACCGAGATGACGATACAAATCAAAAGACACGGTACGATGTTCTATCTCTTCTGCACCATGCCATTTTACTAGATCGAGCATATTCGGATCGGCACCGAGGCGTTCCCACTCTTTGTTATATAAAGCATATTTGCCTAGTACGCAGGTCATGTGCTCAACTGTTGCAATCACCCCTAAACGAAAGAGATCCCATTGATGATCCAAAGCTTTAGGTACGTTGAGCCCTAAAGGTTGGTCCGCAAGCAGTTTGCCAAAGAGGAAGTCCATGATTTCAAGGTTGCGTTGAATACTGATATTGCGCTGAGACAGATATTCTTTATTGGCAGAGTTATGCGCCTGAGCATGCATGGCTTCTTGGCGGATAAATGCTTTAACGTCCTCTGCTAGTTTTTCATCTCTAATTTGTGGCAATACTTTGTTATACAGACGGCAAAACCAAAACTCACCAGCCGGTAAGATCATATTAATTTCATTAATAAAATAGCTGACAAATGGTTGGTTGGGCACCCAGTCAACTTGAGTATCTTGCCACTCAAATTTCACTTTGCGTGGCTTAATTTTATATTCGATTGATGATCCAAGTTTTGTGTTTCTCAAGCGGGAGAGTAATTTCATGACCTATCCTTGTTTTTATGTGATCGAGTACACATCTGATGTATTCAGTATCCAAAAAAATCCTGCATTGTGATTAGCAATACAGGACATTTCATTATCTTCAGATGATACTTTTTGTCAGACAATCATCCTTGCGCTGACTTTAAAATTACTGGATTAGTGGTCTGAATTTTTGCCTTCAGCTTGGGGTAAATCTTCAGATGTAGTGTCGACGTCATCGAATGCTTCCGCATCTGCATCGATTTCAATATCATCTTCCGATGCTTCAGGTATGCTGTCGAGATCAAACTCTGTGGATTGCTCTAGAGTGAAGTTTAGGCGACCCGCCATGACACTCGCTAACTCTTCTAAACCTTGTTTATTCAATGATGAGAACAATTGGATAGAGAAGTTTAGCTTCATTTTTTTCAATGCTGCTTTCACTTCTTGTAGTGCTTTAGAGGCTGGGCCACGGTTTAATTTATCTGATTTGGTGAGCAGTACGTGCACGAACAATTTACGAGAATGTGCCCATTCCAACATCATGACGTCAAAGTGTTGTAGTGGATGACGGATATCCATCAACAGCACAAGACCTTGTAAACTTTCACGGTGTATCAGATAGTTTTCTAACTCTTTTTGCCAAACGATTTTCATCGCTTCAGGTACAGCGGCATAGCCATAACCCGGTAAGTCGACCAAACGTTGATCAGGATTTCCTAGACTGAAAAAGTTGATCATTTGGGTACGACCCGGTTTTTTCGACGCACGTGCCAATTGTTTTTGGTTGGTGAGCGCATTAATGGCACTCGACTTACCCGCATTAGAGCGGCCAGCAAAGGCAATTTCATAGCCGGTATCTTCAACGCAGAGGTTGAGTTTAGGCGCACTCATTAAGAACTCAGCTTTGCGTAGCCAGTTGAGCGAGCGCACAGCATATTCAGTAATCGCAGAGTCTACTTTTTTCTCGTAAGTAATCTTTTGCTTCGGCGCATTGGCCGCTTTACTGTTTCGTGATTTTCCTCTGTGCTGATGCATAACCCAACTTCAATAACTGATTTAACAACACGCATTATAAAGGAAGTCGGGCAGGCAAGCGAATTTTGTCGCAGGCAAAGTGAAATTAGAGATTGATCATTTGAATCGGAGATTGTGTTGTAAATTTAGATGCGCTGCTTGGTTGCAAGACATCGGCAAGTTTGTACTGATCGAGACTTTGATAAAACTGTTCTAAAGCTTGGTCTAAAATGCTTTTTAAACCACACTGACTGCGCAGTAAGCAGGGTGGGTCATTGCATTCAACAATCTGGTGATTACCTTGCAAAATCCGTACGATTTGACCGAGCTGAGCCTCAAGTGCTTCAGGGTTAAGGCGGATGCCGCCACCTTTGCCGCGGCTGGTGATTAACCAGTTTTGCTTTGCCATAAAATGCACAATTTTCACCAAGTGATTACGCGAAACGTGCAGGTCTTCTGCAATTTCAGCAATGTTATAAGGCACATCACGAGGACGTGCGATATAGAGCAAAATGCGTAATGCATAATCGGTGAATTTATTGAGTTGCATGATAATACTGTGAGTCTGAGAGAAATAAATAAGGGCTAGTCTAGCATAACTAAACTAACCCTTTGTATTTCAGGTGAATAGCTTAGTTAGTGTTTTACACCACCAGTGCCGAAAGCTTCGCTGTGAATATTGCTAGCAGGAATACCACGAGCAATTAAAGCTTTCTGTTGTTCAGCCATAAATGGCATTGGACCGCAAAGGTAATAATCCGCATTGATCGGTAACAGTGCAGTATCCATGCTGCCTAAGTCTAGATGACCAGCAGCATCATAATCTTCACCTAATTTATCATTAGCATGAGGGAACTCATACGCTGTAAAAGTGCTAAGACGTGGGTATTTTGCTTCCAAATCCTGAATGTGTTTATGCATTGCATGCACTTGTTTGCTACGGCAGGCATGGATAAAGGTTACAGGTTGTGGCATGTCTAAAGTCACCAA
This sequence comes from Acinetobacter sp. YH12039, assembly GCF_013420015.1. Classification (NCBI taxonomy): domain Bacteria; kingdom Pseudomonadati; phylum Pseudomonadota; class Gammaproteobacteria; order Moraxellales; family Moraxellaceae; genus Acinetobacter; species Acinetobacter sp. YH12039. The sequence goes on from NZ_VOZA01000005.1 coordinate 125,481, forward strand.
CTGATTCAGCATCGCAATCATTGGTGTTAGACCTACACCACCACTGATAAAGACATTGCGTTTTTGTGAATCAATCAGGAAGAAATTACCTGTTGGTGCAGACACTTCGATTTCTGAACCGATCTCCAAGCCATGCAGTGTATTCGATACCCAACCTGGAACCAAGTCACCTTTCTGATCTTCACGTTTTACAGAGATACGTAAGTAGTTGTCTTGTGGGCTGGTCGACAGTGTATATTGACGTGGTTGTTTTAGACCCAGCTCATCGACCAATACACGTACAGAGATGTACTGACCTGCTTCATATTTTGGTAAATCACCACCATCAGAAGGCTCAAGGTAGAATGAGGTGATTTCATCACTTTCAGCCACTTTTTTCGCGATTTTGAAATTACGCCAACCTAACCAACTGCCTTTAGTTTGCTGATGTTGCTCATAAATCGCTTTTTCAGTGCTGATAAACAAGTCTGCCAATTGTCCATATGCTGCTGCCCAAGCTGCAATCAGTGGATCTTCCATTGAAATGCTTAATACTTCACTGATCGAGTGCAGCAAATTTTCGCCGACAATATTATAGTCTGGCGCTTGAATGTTAAGACTCACATGTTTATGCGCAATTAATTCTACAACTGGTAAAAGTACAGATGGGTCCTCAATATTTTCAGCATAAGCCAATACAGCACCCGCCAAGGCTTGTGCCTGAGCACCGCTGCGCTGATGTCCCATGTTAAAGGTTTCTTTGAGGTCAGGGTTATTGCCCAACATACGATTATAGAAGTAACCAGTCAGCGCGACACCATTTTCACGTAGAACAGGAACAGTAGCTTTTACTAGGTCAATTTGCTGCGGAGTCATAGCTGATCTCTCATGGCTGTTATTTATAAGATGTATTTAAAATACATTTTTAAATACATCCGCGCAATACATGTTTTAGTAAAAACCATAAAAAAATTATGGAATATAAAAAGATTCCATAATTTTGTACTTTTTAATTGGGCTTTTAGATTATTTCTTGCCGAAGATAGAACCTAAGAGGCCACGGATAATTTTCTGACCTGTCGACCCGCCCAAGCTGCGTGCAGCACTTTTTGCAAAAGTTCCTACCGTGTCTTGAATCAGTTTTTCACGTTGTTTGGCTGAACGCTCAGCTTCTTTTTGTTGTTCGCGCGCAAGGCGTTCTTGTTCACGTGCTTGCTGTTTGGCGAGTGCATCTGCTTCCTTGGCTTTTTGTTTGGCCAAGGCTTCTTGCTCTTTGGCTTCTATTTTATCTTGTTCCGCTTGGATGGCTTGTTGTTGGCGCTCCGCCACTTTGTTTTGCAAAAGTTCATAGGCACTTTCACGGTCTGCTTCGGTGTCATACACACCTGCGACAACGCTATTTGCCATGAGTGCTTTACGTTCATCTACAGCAATTGGGCTAAATGAAGAGTAGGGTGGCATCACCCAAGCACGTTCAACAATTTGAGGTGTGCCTTGTTCATCTAGACAGCTAATCAGTGCTTCACCTACAGCCAGTTCCGTAATCACTTGATCGACTTTAAACGCAGGATTGGCTCGAAAAGTATCTGCTGCCGTCTTGACCGCTTTCTGATCTTTGGGGGTAAATGCACGTAGCGCATGTTGAACACGGTTACCCAGTTGTCCTAAAACACTCTCAGGTAGGTCAAGTGGATTTTGCGTTACAAAGTAAATGCCGACCCCTTTAGAGCGAATCAGACGAACCACTTGTTCAATCTTTTCTTGTAAAGCAGGGCTGGCGTTATCAAACAATAAATGTGCTTCATCAAAGAAGAACACCAGTTTGGGTTTATCCATATCTCCAACTTCGGGCAATTGTTCAAACAGTTCTGACAGCATCCAAAGTAAGAAAGTTGCATAGAGCTTAGGGGTATTCATTAACTTGTCGGCGGCGAGCAGGTTGATGTTGCCACGACCTTGTGCATCCGTTTGAATGAAATCAATGATATTGAGTGCAGGCTCACCAAAGAACTTGTCACCGCCTTGATCGGCTAATGCGAGCAAATTACGTTGAATTGCACCTAAGCTTGCAGGTGATAAATTGCCATATTCATTTTTAAATTCTGCCGCATGTTCACTGACGTAGCTGATCATGGCTTTTAAGTCTTTAAAGTCGATGAGCAATAAGCCCTGATCATCGGCAATACGAAAGACCGCAGATAGCACACCTTCTTGCGTGTCGTTTAAATTCAGAATTCGGGCAAGGAGCAGTGGACCAATTTCAGAAATGGTGGTGCGAATGGGATGTCCTTGTTCACCAAACAAATCCCAAAACACCACAGGGGAGGCAGCAAAAGGAATGCTCTCGATATTTAAACTTTTAATTCGTTCGTCAAACTTAGGATTGCTTTCACCTGCTTTGGCAAGGCTAGAAACATCCCCTTTGGCATCGGCTAAAAATACAGGTACACCCAGCCGAGAAAAACTTTCTGCCAACACCTTCAACGTCACCGTCTTACCAGTACCTGTGGCCCCAGCAATCAAACCATGGCGGTTTGCAAATTGTGAATGAAGCACCACATCTTGTGTAGTGTCTTGTGTTTTTTTGCCAATAACAATTGGTGTACCCATAGATGTTCCTGTATTTATTCGAGTTGCTGTTTATTTAAATGTTGTAGTGCGTTTTCTATATCTTGTATTAAATCTGCAGGATGTTCTAGTCCTATACAAAAGCGAACCAGTAAGCCGGTTTGAATATGTGAATGTTCGAGTACACGCATAACTTTTAAGTTATATAACATGACTAAACTGACTGGGCCACCCCAGCTAAAACCGAGTTTAAATAGTTTCAGCGCATCGCAAAAACGGCGTACATCTTGCAAGCTATATTTTTCATTAAATACCACGCTGACCAAGCCGGCACTGTGTTGTTCTGTACAAATTTCTTTCCAATACTGATGTCCTGCGGAAGCTTCATCAGCAGGATGTAAAACCTGTACAAAGGCTGGCTGCTGTTTTAGCCAATTTAATAAAGTTAAAGCACTTTGTGACTGGTGTTCATAGCGCAGGCGCATTGAAGCCAGGCTGCGTTGTACTTGCGCGGCGTCATCACCAGAGATACTAATGCCTTGAATGGCGTGGGCACGAAACAGTTTGTGATGAAGCTTTTTATCTCGTGTAATTACCGAACCCATCAAAATATCCCCGCCGCCACTTGGGTATTTGGTCAAGGCATGTACACTGATATCGACACTCAGATGCTCAGCACTGAAATCAAAAGCATTAAAGGCAAGTCCTGCTCCCCAAGTATTGTCCAGTGCAGTGAGAATGTTATGGGCTTGGGCTTTTTTGACCAAGCCGACTAAATCTGGAAACTCTAAAGTGACAGATCCAGCAGCTTCTAACCAAATAAGCTTGGCTTGCGCTGAAGGTGTGAATGAGTTGACATCAATCGGGTTATAAACCTTGACCACGATACCGTAGCGGGTTTCTAGGTTGCGTAGATGTTCCATATTTGGGCCATAGATATTATCTGCGACCCACACTTCATCCCCTTGACTTAAAAAACATGAATTGACCAAATTAATTGCAGACAAACCGCTTGGTGCAAGTAAGTGATACAAGCCTCCTTCAATCTGAGCAAGCTGATCGCCTAGGGTAAATGTCGTGGGGGTACCATGCGTGCCATAGCTATAGTCATAATCATCGGTCCAATGGCGATTAAATAGCGCATCTGTATTTTCGAAAATTATAGTGGATGCACGAAACAGGGGAGGTTGAACACTATTGATGTATTGCGGTGCCTTTCTTGGTGCATGAATGAGTTCAGTTTGAGGATTCTTTTTCACGTGGCGCTCTGAAATGATCAAAATAATAATGAATGTTCAAAAGAATACGACTAAAACACATGGATTTACGATGCTTTTGTATAGAAAATTAAGTGAAAAGCAAAGTTGGCTTCATTCTTGCAAAACCGATATCAGAGCAACAACAATAGGTTTAGCGCATGAAGTCGCATTTAAAAGTACATTATTTTCAGCATATTGCTGGCGAAGGGTTCGGCAGTTGTTATGATTTTTTAAAACAGCATCAGGCCAAAATTACGGCCACAGAATTCTTTGCATTACCTGTCGATCAAGCCTTGGATCTCGAGGCTTTGCCGCATGTTGAAGATGTCGATTTACTTATCATTATGGGTGGGACCATGAGCGTAAATGATGAGGCAAATTTCCCATGGTTAAAAATAGAAAAACGATGGCTGCGACGCTATTTAGCACTCGGCAAACCCGCAATCGGGCTTTGTTTAGGCGGGCAATTGATTGCCAATGCTTTGGGTGGGGCGGTGAGCCGAAATGCACAACAAGAATTGGGTTGGACGACCATCCGTAAGGTCGCTAACGTACCGCATGACTGTTTCAAACTACCGGAAGAGTTTAAAGTCATGCAGTGGCACAGTGAAACATTTGAAATTCCGAAAGGAGCGGTATTGCTGGCGGAAAATGATGCATGTCGTAATCAAATGTATCAAATCGGGCAAAATGTTTTGGGCTTCCAATTTCATCCTGAAATTACCCCAGAAGTACTCGATTTATTTTTGGAAAATGATGAAGAAGTGGCATTTTTTTCAGGAACACATGTACAGCCAGTACATGATCTACGGAAAAGCGCAAAGAACAAATTTATTGAGGGAAATCAAATACTAAACCAAGCAATAGAGTATGTATTAAGAAAAAACGCCTATTGATTAAAAGTTAAGCAATTGATCTTGCATAAAAAATAAAAATATAAGAAAAACAGCAAAAGAGATTTGCTTATGCATTAAACAATAGCTATAATGGGCGACCCTTTGATGAAGGGGGTTAGCTACGAATAAAGTAGTTAACATCGTGACAGTCGCGGCATCGATCGTGACCTTAGTGATATTTCACTGCTCTTGACACTTGCCTTAAAATAGTGGGGTGAGATGCGTCAAGAGTGATTCTTTATATATTTGGCTTGGAGTTAACTGGTATGTCTAACCAGAGAATTCGTATCCGTCTTAAGTCTTTTGATCACCGTCTTATTGATCAATCAGCTCAAGAAATCGTAGAAACAGCAAAACGTACTGGCGCACAAGTTTGTGGTCCAATCCCGATGCCTACACGTATCGAACGTTTTAACGTTTTAACATCACCACACGTTAACAAAGATGCGCGTGACCAATACGAGATCCGCACTTACAAACGTTTGATCGACATCGTTCAACCTACAGATAAAACTGTTGATGCATTGATGAAGTTAGATCTTGCAGCTGGTGTTGATGTTCAGATCGCTTTGGGTTAAGGCTTTCGGTTAATTAACGCTCTAAGTTAATTAGGCCGCTTTTTTAGAGGTTTATGCACATGGCTATTGGTTTAGTCGGTCGCAAGTGCGGTATGACACGTATCTTTACAGATGCTGGTGTTTCTGTACCTGTAACAGTGATTGAGGTTGATCCTAACCGCATCACACAAATCAAAACGCTTGAAACTGATGGTTATCAAGCGATTCAAATCACTACTGGTGAACGTCGCGAATCTCGCGTAACTAACGCTCAGAAAGGTCACTTCGCTAAAGCGGGTGTAGCTGCTGGTCGTCTAGTTCAAGAATTCCGCGCTACAGAAGCTGATCTTGAAGGTCGTGAAGTTGGCGGAACTATCGGTGTAGATGTGTTCACAGTGGGTCAAATTGTTGACGTTACTGGTACATCTAAAGGTAAAGGTTTCCAAGGTGGTGTTAAGCGTTGGAACTTCCGTACTCAAGACGCTACACATGGTAACTCTGTATCTCACCGTGTTATCGGTTCTACAGGTCAAAACCAGACTCCTGGTCGCGTGTTCAAAGGCAAAAAAATGCCTGGTCACTTAGGTGCTGAACGTGTAACTACACAGGGTCTTGAAATCGTTGCTATCGACGCAGAACGTTCAGTTCTAGTTGTTAAAGGCGCGGTTCCTGGTGCTACTGGTGGCGACGTTACTGTTCGTCCTACTATCAAGGCCTGAGGGGAAATAACGTGAATTTAAATACTGTTTCCGGCTCTGCTGTTGAGTTATCTGAAGTTGCGTTTGGTCGTGATTTTAACGAAGCTCTTGTACACCAAGTTGTTACAGCTTACTTAGCTGGTGGTCGTCAAGGTTCTAAAGCGCAAAAATCACGTGCTGACGTTTCTGGCGGTGGTAAAAAACCTTTCCGTCAAAAAGGTACTGGCCGCGCTCGTGCTGGTTCTATTCGTAGCCCAATCTGGGTTGGCGGTGGTAAAACTTTTGCTGCTCGTCCACAAGACTGGTCTCAAAAAGTAAACCGTAAAATGTATCGCGGTGCTATGCAATGCATCCTGGCTGAGCTTGTTCGTCAAGATCGCCTTGTTTTAGTTGAAGAGATTGCTGTTGCAGCTCCAAAAACTAAAGAATTGCTTGCAAAACTTAACGACTTGAATGCACCTCGTGCATTAATCGTTACAGATGCTGTTGATGAGAACTTGTATCTTGCTGCTCGCAACATTCCACACGTTGATGTGGTTGATGCTGCTGCAATCGATCCTGTTAGCTTGATCGCGTTCGATAAAGTTGTTATGTCTGTTGCTGCTGCTAAGAAAATTGAGGTAGAACTCGGATGAACAACGAACGTATCTATCAAGTCCTACAAGGACCTGTATTCTCAGAAAAAGCACAAGTTTTAGGCGAAACTGCTGGTGTTCAAGTGTTCAAAGTTGCACTAGATGCAAACAAACTTGAAATCAAAAAAGCTGTTGAGCAACTATTTGGTGTTCAAGTTGTTAAAGTTAACACAACGATCACTAAAGGTAAGACTAAACGCTTTGGTAAAACATTAGGACGTCGTTCTGATGTTAAAAAAGCATACGTCACCCTGAAAGCTGGCCAAGATGTTGAAATGGCTGACTTGGGCGATACCGCTGAAAACGCAGCGGAATAAGGACGAAAATTATGCCGATTCAAAAATGTAAGCCAACGTCTCCAGGACGTCGCTTTGTAGAGAAAGTGGTTCATAACCACCTTCACAAAGGCGCGCCATATGCTCCGTTGGTTGAAGCTAAAAAACGTACTGGCGGTCGTAATAACAACGGTCACATTACAACTCGTCACGTTGGTGGTGGTCATAAACAGCACTACCGTATCGTAGACTTCAAACGTAACAAAGACAGCATCCCTGCTGTAGTTGAGCGTATTGAATACGATCCAAACCGTACAGCTCATATTGCTTTATTGAAATATGCTGACGGTGAACGTCGCTATATTATTGCACCTAAAGGCCTTCGCGCTGGTGATCAAGTTCAATCTGGTAACGATGCTCCAATCCGTCCAGGTAACTGCTTGCCACTTCGCAACATGCCTATCGGTTCTACTCTTCACAACATCGAGCTTAAAATCGGTAAAGGCGCACAATTAGTACGTTCTGCTGGTACATCTGCTCAATTGTTGGGTCGTGACGGTTCTTACGCTATCATTCGTCTTCGTTCAGGCGAAATGCGTAAAGTACACGTTGAATGCCGTGCTGTGTTAGGTGAAGTTTCTAACTCAGAAAGCAACCTTCGTTCACTTGGTAAAGCAGGTGCATCACGCTGGCGTGGCGTTCGTCCTACCGTACGTGGTATGGCGATGAACCCAGTAGACCATCCACATGGTGGTGGTGAAGGACGTAACAAAGGTATTCAACCTGTAAGTCCATGGGGTCAAAAAGCTAAAGGGTACAAAACACGTACCAACAAGCGTACGACTAAGATGATCATTCGCGACCGTCGCGTTAAGTAACAAGTAAAGGAATCTGACAATGCCTCGTTCTCTGAAAAAAGGCCCATTCGTCGATGCGCACTTGTTCGCTAAGGTTGAAGCGGCTATCGCGGCTAATAACCGTAAGCCGATCAAAACTTGGTCGCGTCGTTCGATGATCTTACCGGATTTTGTTGGTCTAACAATTTCTGTACACAATGGCCGTAACCATGTTCCAGTGATTGTATCTGAGCATATGGTTGGTCATAAATTAGGTGAATTCGCGCCAACTCGTACCTATCGTGGTCACGGTGTTGACAAGAAGTCTAAACGTTAATAGGTGCTATGATGGAAGTAACTGCTAAATTACGCGGTGCCGCTATCTCGGCACAAAAAGCACGTTTGGTTGCAGACCTAATTCGCGGCAAATCTGTTGCGCATGCTTTGAATATCTTAAACTTCAGCAACAAAAAAGCTGCAGTTTTAGTTAAGAAAGCATTGGAATCTGCGATTGCAAACGCTGAACACAATAACAGTTTAGATGTAGACGACCTTAAAGTTTCTACGATCTACGTTGATGAAGGCATGAGCCTGAAACGTATTTTGCCACGTGCTAAAGGCCGTGCAGATCGTATTACTAAGCGTACTTGTCACATTACCGTTAAGGTAGGGGTTTGATATGGGTCAGAAGGTTCATCCAATCGGTATCCGCCTAGGTGTTGTGAAACGTCATAACGCTAACTGGTATGCGAATCCGAAACAATATGCTGAATATTTGCTAAAAGATCTTCAAGTTCGTGAGTTTTTAACTAAAAAACTTAAGAATGCGATGGTAAGCAATATTCTTATCGAACGCCCTACAGGCGCAGCTAAAGTAACTATTAGCACTGCACGTCCTGGTATCGTGATCGGTAAAAAAGGCGAAGACATTGAGAAATTACAACGCGAATTAACAGCCATTATGGGTGTTCCTGCGCAAGTAAGTATCAACGAAATCGATCGCCCAGATTTAGACGCTCGTTTAGTTGCTGAGGCAATCGCTTCTCAATTAGAAAAACGTGTAATGTTCCGTCGTGCTATGAAGCGTGCGGTTCAAAACTCTATGCGTGCTGGTGCTAAAGGTATCAAAGTAGAAGTTTCAGGCCGTCTAGGTGGTGCTGAGATTGCTCGTACTGAATGGTATCGTGAAGGTCGTGTACCTCTTCATACTCTTCGTGCTGACATCGACTATGCTACTATGCGTGCTGAGACTACTTACGGTACGATCGGCGTTAAAGTATGGATCTTCCGTGGTGAGATCTTGGGCGGCATGAAACAAGTCATGAACCCAGCTCCAGCTGAAGAACGTCCAGCTAAACGTGGTCGTGGTCGTGGTGAAGGTCAAGAGCGTCGTGGTCGTCGCAATGATCGTTCTGCTGAAAAAGGAGAATAATCCATGTTACAACCTAAACGTACTAAATTCCGTAAAGTGCAAAAAGGCCGTAACACTGGTCTAGCACATCGCGGTAGCTCAGTATCTTTTGGTACTATTGCACTTAAATCAATTGAACGTGGTCAAATGACTGCACGTCAAATTGAAGCAGCGCGTCGTACAATCAGCCGTCGTATTAAACGTGGTGGTAAGATCTTTATCCGTGTTTTCCCAGACAAACCAATTACTGAAAAACCATTAGAAGTTCGTATGGGTAAAGGTAAAGGTTCTGTGGAATACTGGGTTTGCCAAATCAAACCAGGTAAAGTCTTGTACGAAATTGATGGTGTTAACGAAGAACTTGCTCGCGAAGCATTTACGCTTGCTGCTGCAAAACTTCCGTTTAAAACCACTATCGTGACTCGGACGGTAATGTAATGAAAACTAATGATCTACGTGAAAAGTCGGTAGAAGAGTTGACAGCTTTGCTTGATGAGCAACAGCTTAACCAATTCCGTCTTCGTATGGCGAAAGCAACTGGTCAATTGGGTAAATCGCACGAAGTTGCGCTTACTCGTAAAACTATTGCTCGTATTAAGACACTCCTAACCGAAAAACAGGGGAACGGACAATGAGTGAACAAACAGTTCGCACGTTAACCGGTAAAGTAGTTAGCGACAAGATGGACAAGTCTATCGTTGTTCTTATCGAACGCCGCGTTCAACACCCGTTGTATGGCAAATCAATCCGCCGTTCAACTAAATTACACGCTCATGATGAAAACAATGTTGCTAAAGTTGGTGACGTAGTAAGCATCAAAGAAAGCCGCCCAATTTCTAAAACTAAGTCTTGGACTTTAGTTGAAGTTGTTGAAGCTGCTGCTGAGTAATTAAACGTTCTTGCATCATCGGTCAATTTCGAGTACTCTTTGAGCCTTTCGAAATTGCGACCGGTGATGCTCGGTTTTGGAGTAGGGCAATGATTCAAACCGAAAGTATGCTAGACGTAGCAGACAACAGTGGTGCTCGCCGCGTACAATGTATTAAAGTACTTGGTGGTTCACATCGTCGTTATGCTTCTGTTGGCGACATTATTAAAGTTACTGTAAAAGAAGCTATTCCACGCGCACGTGTTAAAAAAGGTGACGTGATGAATGCTGTAGTTGTACGTACAAAATTCGGCATCCGTCGTGCAGATGGTTCAGTTATTCGTTTCGACGATAACGCAGCTGTTATTTTGAACAACAACAAAGCGCCGATTGCAACTCGTATTTTCGGACCAGTGACTCGTGAACTTCGTACTGAACAGTTCATGAAAATTATTTCATTGGCTCCTGAAGTTCTATAAGAGGCACTCATGGCTAAGATTAAAAAGGGCGATCAAGTAATTGTGATCGCAGGTAAAGAAAAAGGCAAACAAGGTACTGTTTTGTCTGTTTCAAATGACCGTGTTAAGGTTGAAGGCCTTAACTTGGTAACGAAGCATCAAAAGCCTAACCGAGCTACTGGCGCTGAAGGCGGCATCGTAACTCAAGAAGCTGAGCTTCATATCTCTAACGTGGCAATTTTTAATGCTACAACCCAAAAGGCTGACCGTGTTGGTTACCAAGTGATTGAAGGCGTGAAAACTCGCGTATTCAAATCTAATGGTGAATCAGTGGCGGTAGCGAAGTAATAGGTTGACTAGGCAATGGCCAGACTTAAAACGCGTTACAACGACGAACTTAAGGCTCAATTAAAAGAAACATTGGGCGTTAAGAATGTGATGGATATTCCTCGCATTACAAAAATCACCATCAACATGGGTGTTGGTGCTGCATCAGCTGACAAGAAATTGTTAGATGGCGCTCTTTCTGATATGCAAGCAATTGCTGGTCAAAAACCAGTACTTACTTTAGCTCGTAAATCTATCGCTGGTTTCAAAATCCGTGATGGTTGGCCGATCGGCTGTAAAGTTACTTTACGCGGCGAACGTATGTACGAATTCTTAGACCGTTTGATCTCTATCGCGATCCCTCGTATCCGTGACTTCCGTGGTTTCTCTGCGAAATCATTCGATGGTCGTGGTAACTACTCAATGGGTCTTAAGGAACAAATCATGTTCCCTGAAATCGATTTTGATAAGATTGATCGTATTCGTGGTATGGATATTACCATCACTACGACTGCTCGCACCGATGACGAAGGCCGTGCGCTTATGCGTGCATTCGGCTTCCCGTTCAAATAAGAGGTCGATATGGCTAAGAAAGGTATGATTAATCGCGAATTGAAACGCGAAGCTACTGTTGCTAAATACGCTGCGAAACGTGCTGAATTAAAAGCAATTATCGCAAATGTAAATGCATCAGACGAAGAACGTTTCGAAGCGATGATGAAATTTCAAGCATTACCACGTAATGCGTCTCCAGTACGTCTACGTAACCGTTGTGGTTTAACTGGTCGTCCTCATGGTTACTTCCGTAAGTTCGGTTTAAGCCGTAACAAATTACGTGAAACAGTAATGCAAGGTGATGTACCGGGCGTTGTTAAGGCAAGCTGGTAAGGAGCACTATAAATGAGTATGCAAGATACCGTTGCCGACATGCTAACACGTGTTCGTAACGCACAAATGGCAAAGAAACAAACTGTTTCTATGCCAAACTCAAAGTTGAAAGTTGCGATTGCTAACGTACTTCAACAAGAAGGTTATATCGCTGATGTAGCTGTTGCTGACAATGAAGGCAAAGCGACTTTAACGATTACTTTAAAATATTTCGAAGGCAAACCAGTTATCGATACTGTGAAACGCGTAAGCCGTCCTGGTCTACGTCAATATCGCGGTAAAGATGCACTTCCTAGCGTTAAGCAAGGTTTAGGTATTGCAATTGTTTCTACAAGCAAAGGCATCATGACTGATCGCGCTGCACGTGCTGCAGGTATCGGTGGTGAAGTTATTGCTTTTGTTTCTTAATAGGTGATTCCTCATGTCTCGTGTGGCTAAAGCCCCAGTAACTGTACCTAACGGTGTTACAGTTACTCAGAACGGCCGGCAGGTCGAAGTGAAAGGCAGCAAAGGTACATTGTCTTTCAACCTGCATGCGCTGGTCGAGCTAAAACAGGAAGACGGTACTCTAGTTATTGCTCCTAAAGCTGAATCTAAAGATGCTTGGATGCAGGCTGGTACTGCTCGCGCTGTGCTTAACAACCTTGTAAAAGGTGTTAACGAAGGTTTCGAACGTAAGTTACAGCTTATCGGTGTTGGTTATAAAGCTGCGGTTAAAGGTAACATTGTTAACCTTAACCTTGGTTTCTCTCACCCGATCGACTACAACCTTCCTGAAGGTGTAACTGCAGAAACTCCTACTGCAACTGAAATTGTACTTAAATCAGCTGATAAAGCTAAATTAGGTCAAGTTGCTGCAGAAATCCGTGGTTACCGTCCGCCAGAGCCTTATAAAGGTAAAGGTGTTCGTTATTCTGACGAAGTTGTACTTCGTAAAGAAGCTAAGAAGAAATAAGGCGCGAGGTTCTTATGAACGAAAAGAAACAATCCCGTTTGCGTCGTGCGAAAAGCACACGCTTGCACATCCGTGCATTGGGTGCGACTCGTTTGTGTGTAAACCGCACTCCGCGTCACATCTATGCTCAAGTTATCTCTGCAGATGGTGGCAAAGTATTAGCGCAAGCTTCTACTTTAGACGCTACTCTACGTGCTGGTACTACTGGTAACGTTGAATCGGCTCAGAAAGTTGGTGCTTTAATTGCAGAACGTGCTAAAGCGGCTGGTGTAACTAAAGTTGCATTTGACCGTTCTGGTTTCAAATATCATGGTCGTATCAAAGCCTTGGCTGATGCTGCTCGTGAAAACGGCTTGGAGTTCTAATCATGGCTAAAGTTGAACAAAACGAAGGTCTTGTTGAAAAGCTGGTTGCCGTTGATCGTGTAGCCAAAGTTGTTAAGGGTGGTCGTATCTTCTCTTTCACAGCATTAACTGTTGTGGGTGATGGTAATGGTCGCGTAGGTTTTGGTCGTGGTAAAGCACGTGAAGTTCCAGCTGCTATTTCTAAAGCACTTGAAGCTGCTCGTCGCAACATGATTACTGTTGACCTTGTTGACGGTACTGTTCAGCACCCTATCAATGCTCGTCACGGTGCAAGCCGCGTTTACATGCAACCTGCTTCTGAAGGTACTGGTGTAATTGCTGGTGGCGCTATGCGTGCAGTTTTAGAAGCTGTAGGTGTACGTAACGTATTAACTAAGTGTTATGGTTCTACTAACGCTGCTAACGTAGTAAACGCAACTTTTAACGGTTTGCGTGATATGACTTCTCCTGAGAAAGTTGCTGCGAAACGTGGTTTATCAGTAGCACAAATTCAAGGGTAATCAATCATGAAAACGATTAAAGTTACCCAGACTAAATCTTCATCGCATCGCTTGAAAAATCACAAGCTTAGCCTTAAAGGTTTAGGTCTGCGTCGTATTGGTCATACAGTTGAAGTGCAAGATACGCCTTCTAACCGTGGTATGATCAACCAAGTTTACTATATGGTTAGTGTAGAGGAATAAGCCATGACTCTGCGTTTAAATACAATTGCACCTGCAGAAGGTGCTAAGCGTGACAACCTTCGTTTAGGCCGTGGTATCGGTTCTGGCGTTGGTAAGACTGGTGGCCGTGGTGTCAAAGGTCAAAACTCACGTAAGAGCGGTGGTACACGTCCTGGTTTTGAAGGTGGTCAAACTGCGTTATATCGTCGTTTACCTAAATTCGGTTTCACTAGCCAAATGGCTTTGAAAACTGCTGAAGTACGTTTATCAGAACTTGCTAAAGTTGAAGGCGACATCGTGTCTCTTGAAACTTTAAAAGCTGCTAACGTTGTGCGTAAAGATATGTTACGTGCACGTATCGTACTTTCTGGTGAAATTACTCGTGCATTCACTGTTCAAGGTGTTGCATTGACTAAAGGCGCTAAAGCTGCTGTTGAAGCTGCTGGCGGTAAAGTCGAGGAGTAATCCCCAGTGTCTATGACTCCTAGTTCGACAGGTCATGTTAACATGATGAAAGGCCAACCTTTTCATGTGAAATATCGTGAAATTATCCGCCGTATGATGTTCCTCATCGGGGCGTTGTTGGTTTTTCGACTGGGAGCACATATTCCAGTACCGGGCATTAACAATGCCGCACTAGAGAATCTGTTTAATGCAAACCAAGGTACGATCCTTGGTTTGTTTAACATGTTCTCAGGTGGTGCATTAGAGCGTATGTCAATTCTTGCTCTTGGGATTATGCCGTATATCTCTGCATCGATTATCGTGCAGTTAATGTCTACGGTTGTTCCTTCGCTGGAAGCTTTAAAGAAAGAAGGCGAACAAGGTAAGCGTAAGATCAATCAATATACGCGACAAGGCACATTGTTTCTTGCACTTGTGCAAGCTGTTGGGATGTGTGCAGGTCTGATTAGTCAAAATATTACTTTGACTAGTGGACTTGCTTTTTACGTTCCTGCTGTAACTTCTTTGGTTGCAGGTACAATGTTCCTGATGTGGTTAGGTGAGCAAATTACTGAGCGTGGAGTAGGGAATGGTATTTCCATGATCATCTTCGCAGGTATCGTTGCTGGTTTGCCGAACTTGGTTCTGCAATCTTTAACCTCAGTAGATAATGGCCAATCTAGTTTAATTGGTCTTGCAATATTTGCATTGCTATCTGTTGCAGTGTTAGCAGCAATTGTGTTTATTGAGAAGGCGCAGCGTCGTATTCCGGTAAACTATGCTCAAAAACAACAAGGTCGTCGTGTATTTACCGCTCAGCAAACACATTTGCCATTAAAAATTAATATGGCGGGTGTGATTCCTGCAATTTTTGCGAGTTCATTGCTATTGTTCCCAGCGAGCTTAGGGCAATGGGTAGGCAGTGCAGATCCAAATGCTGGCGTGATTAAACGTGGCCTACAAGATTTGGCACTCGTATTGTCGCCGGGTCAACCGATGTATTTGGTGCTATTTGGTGCATTAATTATCTTCTTCTGTTACTTCTATACTGCGCTAGTATTTAGCCCTAAAGAAGTGTCAGAGAATTTAAAACGTAGTGGTGCTTATGTACCGGGTATTCGTCCTGGTGAGCAAACTGCACGCTATTTAGATCATATTTTGAATCGTTTGACTTTTATTGGCGCGGTTTATATCACAATCATCTGTTTAATGCCGATGATTCTACAAAGCTCATTTGGTATTCCATTTAGCTTAGGTGGTACGTCTTTACTGATCGTAGTGGTGGTGGTGATGGACTTTATGGCTCAGCTCCAAGCTCATCTCACATCGCATCAATATGACAATCAATCGTTAATGCGTAAAACGACTGCTCATCCGAAAGGATAAGCGCACTTAGAGGTTTCATTATGAAAGTTCAAGCTTCTGTAAAGAAAATTTGTGGTAGCTGTAAAGTTATCCGTCGTAATGGGGTTATTCGCGTAATTTGCAGCGCAGAACCTCGTCATAAGCAGCGTCAAGGTTAATCTGATCAAGACCTGTTGATTTCAGTAGGCTAATTAGGTTATTATCCGCCCCTCAAAGATTTTGTCGGGCGGTTGATTATCTTAACTGCCTTTTTGGAGAAAATTGAATGGCTCGTATTGCCGGTGTAAACATTCCGGATAACAAGCATGCTGTTATCTCTCTAACGTACATTTTTGGTATTGGTCGCCACACTGCAAAAGCTATCTTAGCTGCTGCTGGTATTGCACCAACAACTAAAATTCGTGAATTAGATGACGCTCAGCTTGATGCGATTCGTGCAGAAGTTACTAAGGTTCCTACCGAAGGTGATTTACGTCGCGAAATTTCCATGAACATTAAACGTTTAATGGATTTAGGCTGCTACCGCGGTCTTCGTCATCGTCGCAGCTTGCCTGTCCGTGGTCAACGCACCAAAACTAACGCACGTACCCGTAAAGGTCCGCGCAAACCTATTAAGAAATAAGATTTCTGGAAGCTAAAAGATGGCTAAAGATACTCGCACACGCAAGAAGGTCACTCGTACCGTCTCTGAAGGTGTTGCACACATTCACGCTTCTTTTAATAACACCATTGTGACTATTACCGATCGTCAAGGTAATGCACTGGCTTGGGCTACCTCTGGTGGACAAGGCTTCCGTGGATCACGTAAATCAACTCCGTTTGCTGCTCAGGTAGCTGCTGAAGTTGCTGGTAAAGCTGCTTTAGATTACGGTTTGAAAAACTTGGACGTCCTTGTAAAAGGTCCTGGTCCAGGTCGTGAATCTGCGGTTCGTGCTTTAGGTGCAGTGGGTTATAAAATTAACAGCATTACCGATGTGACGCCAATCCCGCACAACGGTTGCCGTCCACCTAAAAAACGTCGCGTGTAAGGAGAAACATTCATGGCTCGTTATATTGGTCCAAAATGCAAACTCTCTCGCCGCGAAGGGACAGACCTGCAATTAAAATCTGGCGTTAAACCATTTGACGTCAAAACAAAAAAAGCTGCTAAAGCACCTGGCCAACATGGTGGCGCTCGTGGCGGCAAACAATCTGAGTACTCACTACAATTACGTGAAAAACAAAAAGTACGTCGTATGTACGGTGTTTTAGAGCGTCAATTTAGTAACTACTACAAAGAAGCTGCTCGTGTTAAAGGCGCAACAGGTGAAAACTTGTTGAAACTTCTTGAAAGCCGTCTAGATAACGTTGTTTATCGCATGGGTTTTGGTTCTACACGTGCAGAAGCTCGTCAGCTTGTATCTCACCGTTCAATCACTTTAAATGGTCGTCGTGTTAATATCGCGTCTATCCAAGTTAAAGCTGGTGACGTTGTTGCAGTTCACGAAGGTGCTAAACAACAATTGCGTATCAAAAACGCAGTTGAGTTAGCGACTCAACGTGGCATTCCATCTTGGATTGAAATTGATCATTCTAAATTGGAAGGTACGTTCAAAGCTGCACCAGATCGCTCTGATTTACCTGCTGAAATCAACGAAAGCTTGATTGTAGAATTGTATTCTAAATAATCCTTGAGGTAGCAATAATGACGCGTACTGCAAATGAGTTTCTAACTCCGCAAGCGATCAAGGTCGAAGCGGCAAGCGGGACCTCGGCAAAAGTTATTCTAGAACCATTAGAGCGTGGCTTTGGTCATACTCTTGGTAATGCTTTACGTCGTATCCTTTTGTCTTCTTTACCTGGCGCAGCCGTGGTTGAAGTAGAGATTGAAGGTGTCGAGCACGAGTACAGTACTTTGGAAGGCTTGCAGCAGGACATCGTCGAGCTCTTGCTGAACCTAAAAGGATTGTCTATTAAGCTGTTCGATCAAAATGAAGCTTATCTGACATTGGAAAAACAAGGTCCTGGCGACGTTACAGCCGCTGACCTTCGTTTACCACACAATGTTGAAGTGGTTAACCCTGAACATTTGATCGGTACTTTAAGTGCTTCTGGCTCATTAAAAATGCGCCTGAAAGTTTCTCAAGGTCGTGGTTATGAGACTTCTGATTCACGCTTCCCTGAAGGCGAAACTCGCCCAGTGGGTCGTTTACAATTAGATGCTTCTTACAGCCCAATCAAACGTGTGTCTTATACAGTGGAAAACGCTCGTGTAGAACAACGTACTGACCTTGATAAACTGATCATTGATCTTGAAACCAACGGTACTGTTGATCCTGAAGAAGCAATCCGCAAAGCGGCAACAATCTTGCAACAACAAATTGCAATTTTTGTTGATCTTCAGAAAGATCAAGCACCAGTTGCTCAAGAGCCTCGTGAAGAAGTTGATCCGATTTTGCTTCGTCCAGTAGATGATCTAGAGCTTACTGTTCGTTCTGCTAACTGTTTGAAAGCAGAAAATATTTACTACATTGGCGATCTTGTTCAACGTACTGAAGTTGAGTTGCTTAAAACTCCTAACTTAGGTAAAAAATCGTTGACTGAGATTAAAGATGTTCTGGCATCGAAAGGCTTGCAATTGGGCATGCGTTTAGAGAACTGGCCACCGGCTAGCCTCCGCATGGACGATCGCTTTGCTTATCGTAGCCGTTAATTAAGTAGGACTATCACCATGCGTCATCGTAATAGTGGTGTGAAATTAGGCCGTACAAGCAGTCATCGTAAAGCGATGTTCCAAAACATGGCTAATTCTTTGTTCGAACACGAGTTAATTAAAACTACTGTTCCTAAAGCAAAAGAATTGCGTCGTGTTGCTGAGCCTTTAATCACTTTAGCTAAAGTCGATTCTGTAGCAAACCGCCGTTTAGCGTTTGCTCGTACTCGTTCAGCTGCAACTGTTGGTAAATTATTTACCGTTCTTGGCCCTCGTTACAAAGAACGTAACGGCGGTTATCTACGTGTTCTTAAAGCGGGCTTCCGTGCAGGTGATGCTGCACCGATGGCTTACGTTGAGCTAGTAGATCGCGAAGTTAACTAATTTCGTGAAGAGCAGCGTACGTTGTTCTAAAAAAGGTCGGTTTTTAACCGACCTTTTTTAATGCCTGCAGTTTTGTGGTGGCTATATATTGTTAGACAATAATTCAATTTGTCCTTAAAAGATAAAAATAAAACGCCTTTTGCTTAAACTTGACATTGTGCATTGTCAAAAATGTGATTTAATAAATATAAATCTAAGATAGGTTAAAAGAACAACATGGAAAAACAAGTTGATATTCTCATTGTAGGTGCAGGGATCTCCGGTGTAGGTTTGGCTGCTCATCTTTCAAAAAATTGTCCAAATCGTTCATTTGAAATTATTGAACGTCGTGAAAGTTTCGGTGGTACATGGGATCTTTTTAAATATCCTGGTATTCGTTCTGATTCGGATATGTCAACTTTTGGCTTCAATTTTAAGCCGTGGAAAAAATCTAGTGTGCTTGCTGATGGGTCTTCGATTAAAGGCTATCTTTCTGAAGTGATTGATGAATATAAGATCAAAGAAAAAATTCATTTTCAGCACCGTGTTGTGAGTGCGAACTACGATTCACAAACTCGTAAATGGTCTGTTGTTATTGAAGATGCGAAGAAGAAACAACAAACCTGGGTTGCAAATTTCGTCTTTGGCTGTACGGGTTATTATAATTATGACCAAGGTTTCCAACCTGAGTTTAAAGGGCAGGAAAACTTTAAAGGTACCTTCATTCATCCACAACATTGGCCTGAAAATTTTAATTATGCAGGCAAAAAAGTTGTGATTATTGGTAGTGGCGCAACAGCAATTACCCTTGTGCCAGCAATGGCAAAAGGCGGTGCAGGGCATGTAACTATGCTACAGCGCTCTCCGACCTATATTGCCTCAGTACCTTCTATTGACATCATTTACGACAAAATGCGTAAAGTATTACCTGAAGATGTTGCTTATAAACTTACCCGTGCACGAAATATCGGTGTCCAACGGGCTGTTTATGCTATTGCACAAAAGCAACCTAAATTACTCCGTAAATTTTTATTAAAATCAATTGAGTTGCAGTTGAAAGGTAAAGTGGATATGAAGCACTTTACCCCAGATTACAATCCTTGGGATCAGCGCCTTTGTGTGGTGCCAGATGGTGATTTGTTTAAAATTTTACGCGAAGGCCGTGCATCTGTTGAAACCGATCAAATTGAAAGTTTTACTGAAAATGGCATTCAATTAAAATCAGGTAAACATTTAGAAGCGGACGTGGTGATTTCAGCTACAGGACTCAACATTCAAATTCTAGGCGGGATCAGTGCCACAATCGATGGACAGCCATTAAATACCTCTAAGCATATGTTGTACCGTGGCGTGATGGTCAGTGATGTACCAAATATGGCGATGATTATTGGCTATATTAATGCTTCATGGACATTAAAAGTTGATATTGCTTCTGAATACATCTGTAAATTGATTAACTATATGGATCAAAATGGTTATAACCAAGTGATTCCACAAGGCGATGCGACCGAGTTGTTAGAAGACACAGTAATGGGAAGCTTGACTTCAGGTTATATTGCACGTGCGGCAGATGTGATGCCAAAACAGGGTAAACATGCACCGTGGAAAGTCAGCAATAACTATTTGGCAGATCGTAAAGAATTAAAGCATGCTTCATTTGAAGATGGAGTGCTGAAATTTGAAAAAAAGTCTGATCAAGTGGCGGCTAAACCCAGATTAGTTTCTTAAGTCAGTTACATAAAAAAGGAGCATCATGCTCACTGCTGTCCCACAATTTTTCACAAGAGGAAGCTCATTTGAGCTTCCTCTTGTTTTATGGGTATTTTATCGGGTGAAAATAAAGCTTTTAAAGTTCTTCTTTCAAACAAATTCACTTGAATTATTCTGAGTAAACGTTGAACTGTCCAACCTGTTTTTCCTAAATGTTGAGCGAAACTCACCAA